>JAFYMM010000313.1 GCA_017550055.1 Paludibacteraceae bacterium | reverse complement strand
ACTGAGAAGTAGTTTTTACCTTGTTCCATACACTCTTTTTTGTATGTACCAGCAACTGGGTGTTGGAAACGTGTTGGGTTAGTTGAGTTACCAGTGATTGATACGTCAACACCTTCTGAACGCATAACTGCCACACCTTCACGTACATCATCAGCACCATAGCAACGTACTTTCGCGCGAAGGCCTTCTGAATATGGTTTTTCGTTTACGATTTTGAGTTCGCCTGAATAGTAGTCGAATTCAGTTTGTACGTATGTGAAACCGTTGATACGAGAAATGATTTTAGCAGCATCTTTACCAAGACCGTTGAGGATAACGCGGAGAGGTTCTTTACGAACTTTGTTAGCCATTTCAGCGATTTTGATAGCACCTTCAGCAGCAGCGAATGATTCGTGACCTGCCAAGAATGCGAAACATTTTGTCTCTTCGCGGAGAAGACGTGCAGCCAAATTACCATGACCGATACCTACTTTACGGTCGTCTGCTACCGAACCAGCGATACAGAATGCTTGCAAACCTTCACCAATTGCTTCAGCAGCATCAGCAGCATTAGTGCAACCTTTTTTGATAGCAATTGCAGCACCTACTACGTAAGCCCATTTTGCATTTTCAAAACAGATAGGTTGTGTCTCTTCACACATTTTATATGGGTCGATACCCTTTGCGTCGCAAATAGCTTCTGCTTCTTCGATAGAAGCGATACCGTAGCCGTTCAATACTTTGAGGATGTTATCGATACGGCGATCTTGAGATTCAAATTTTACTTCGTGTTTTGCCATAATTTTGTCCTCCTAATATTATTCGTTACGTGGGTCAATATATTTAACTGCATCTTTGAAACGGCCATAAGTACCTTTTGCTTTTTCCAAAGCCTCGTTAGCATCTACGCCTTTTTTCACCATATCCATGAATTTGCCAAGGTGGATAAATTCATAACCGATAACTTCGTTGTCAGCATCAAGAGCCATACGTGTACAATAACCTTCAGCCATTTCAAGGAAACGAGTACCTTTTGCTACTGTACCGAACATTGTACCTACTTGTGAACGAAGACCTTTACCCAAATCTTCAAGACCAGCACCAATTGGCAAACCACCTTCTGAGAAAGCCGATTGTGTACGACCATAAACAATTTGAAGGAAAAGTTCGCGCATAGCTGTATTGATAGCATCACAAACCAAGTCAGTATTCAATGCTTCGAGAAGAGTTTTACCAGGAAGAATTTCCGAAGCCATAGCAGCCGAGTGAGTCATACCCGAGCAACCGATAGTTTCAACCAATGCTTCTTGAATAATACCCTCTTTTACGTTGAGAGTCAATTTACAAGCACCTTGTTTTGGAGCACACCAGCCAATACCGTGAGTAAGACCATTGATGTCTTTAATCTCTTTCGCACGTGTCCATTTTCCCTCTTGTGGAATTGGAGCTGATTCGTGATTTGCTCCTTTAGCAACAACACACATGTGTTCTACTTCGTGAGAATAAATCATACCTTAAAAAAATTAATATTGTTAGTAATTAATAATTAATCATATAGGGACTTCTATAAATTACCTTGTAAATAAAATTTGATTTTTTAGCGAGTAGATTATTAGTTTTTTATTTAGACTAATAGCGAGCTATTTGACTGAATAAAAAACTAATAAGGTGCCGTTAAAAAACAAATTTTATACAAGAGCTATAAAAAATCTTGTTTTTTTGTTAAAAGCGGGGAATTTATAGAAGTCCCGATATTGTACTTTGTACAAATAAAATGCAAAGTTACAAAAAATAATTGATATAAACAACCCCCACCTCAAAATCCCTAAAAACAACCAGCCACTGTTATTTAGACGAAACAAATAATCATATTCTCATATCTAAAAATTAACCCCAAATGCAAAATATGTCTTTATAGTCGAGATTTTTACGCAGTAAAAAGCGAGACCATTATGAAAGAAAAATATGTTTTTCTGTCATTCGGTCTAATTAAAATTAATCCCGAATGGCTGACTGTTGACTGTCGTCTATTGTCCGTTAATTACACACCACCCTCTCGAACAACAACGATGGCAACTTCCATGCTGTATAACCAAGTGGGTCATTTGATGAGTCCACAAAATTATTCCACAACTCCAACATATTTCCCGTCATCAACATCTCACTCACCGGCTTCACTATCACTCCATTCTCCACCCAATACCCCTCAATGCCATACGAAAAATCTCCAGTCGTGCCATTACAATTCCCCCCATTAAATCCTGTTATATACAAACCTCGTGCCAAATTCCTCAACAATCCCGCCGTATCACTCTCTCCCAAACCAAAGTCCACAATCGTAGTTCCACCTTGCGTCATCGGCACACCCATCTTCTTACTCATATAATTCGAGATATAGTAATTCTTCAATACACCACCTTCAACAATTGGCATTCCTAGAAGGGCAATACCCTCGTTATCAAACAATTTAGCTCCAGCCTTACCAAATTGTCTCGGATTATCTACTATTGTCAATTTCTCTGAACCAATCTTTTCTCCTTTTTTGTCAAGTAAAAAACTCGAGTTCATGTGCAATGCCTCACCTCTCAATGCCGAAATCAATGGACTAACCAACTGCGAAGCCACTCGCCTATCCACCACAACATCATACACCCCCGAATCTATCCTATCCACACCTATCTTATCCACCGTGCGTTTCAATGCCTCTACTCCAACACCCTCTTTCTGCAAACATCCCCAATGCTGAGCATTT
>JAFYMM010000039.1 GCA_017550055.1 Paludibacteraceae bacterium | reverse complement strand
TCGATCCTGTAATATTTTCTTTTTCGGCATAAGTAACAAGCTGGTTGAATAGTCCTTGTGTGTTGAGATAGGTGTTGAGCGATTGCCAATCGGTGTATTTTTTGAGTTCAGAACGATGGGCTTCTGTGTATTTGAGTGCAAATTTGTAGATAAGAGCCTTATTTACTAATTTAGTGAAATAAGGAGTGATGTCGGTAGTGTCGCGAGGGACGAAGATGTCAGGCATGATGCCACCACCGCCATAAACTATACGACCATTTTTTGTATAATATTCAACAGAATCGGCAAGATGGATAGAGTCGGCATTGAAGAATTCTCCTTGAATATAACGATTCCAGATGTCAGTTTCGTAGTCTTCTGCTTTGCCTCGAGTGTAAGGCTTTTGGATGCAACGACCAGAAGGGGTGTAGTAGCGTGCAATAGTAAGTCTGGCTTGGCTACCATCGCTAAAGTTGAAAGGTTGTTGCACTAACCCTTTGCCAAAAGAGCGACGGCCAATGATTGTGCCACGGTCGTTGTCTTGCATAGCTCCAGCAAAGATTTCGCTTGCAGAGCCTGAAAATTCGTCGATGAGTACGATGAGTGGTGTGTTTTTGAATGAGCCATTGCCAGTAGCTTTGATGTCGTAACGAGGGTAGGCACGACCTTCTACGTACACGATGAGTTCGTTGCGGTCGAGGAATTCGTTAATCATATTTACAGCAGCATCGAGGTATCCACCAGAATTGCCTCGTAGGTCAACTATTAAATTTTGCGCACCTTCGGCTTTGAGATGAGCAAGACCTGTAAGGAATTCGGAGTACGTATTAGCTCCAAATGAATTGACAGCGATGAATCCAGTAGTTGGCGTAATCATATAGGCAATATCGACACTATGAACAGGAATATCTTCGCGAGTGATATCGAAATATAGTGTTTCGGTTGTGCCACGGCGTACGATGCCAAGACGGACATTAGAGTCTTTAGGACCACGTAGTTTTTTGAATACTTTTTCGTTGTTGATCTCTTTACCAACGAATAATGTGTCATTTACTTCAATGATGCGGTCGCCAGCCATAAGGCCTGCGCGTTCAGATGGGCCACCAGAGATGACATCTACTATATATATGGTGTCTTCTTGAATGTTGAATTGCACGCCAATACCAGAGAAAGAGCCTTCGAGTTGTTCGTTAGCAGCTTCAAGGTCTTCTTTAGGTATATAACTTGAGTGTGGGTCAAGTTGGTTGAGTGCGGTGATAACAACAGCTTCGTTGATTTGACTAATGTCAATAGTATCAACATAGGCGCGGTCGATAATATTAAGAAGTTCGGTTACTTTATTCGAAGCTGCGTTGCTATTTTGTAGTTTTGAACTGATATCGCCGAGCAAACTTTGAGTGGAACGTGCTGAAATCAGAAAACCAAGAACCACGCCAAAAGCAAGAGCTGTGGCGATTACGATTGGAAATATTTTTTTCATAGTGATGTTTTGTTGGGTGAGTTATTCAACAGGTTGATATACGACTTCGATGCCAGCGCGTTGGAGTAGTTCGATGCCATCGCGAATGCGGTATTCTTCGCCATAAACTACACGCACAATGCCAGATTGAATGATGAGCTTAGCACATTCGATACATGGCGATGCAGTGACATAGAGAGTTGCGCCAGCACTGCTATTGTTAGAACGGGCTACTTTTGTGATAGCATTAGCTTCTGCATGTAGAACGTATGGGAGTGAAGTGTTGTTGTCGTCTTCACAGTTATTTTCAAATCCAGAAGGAGTACCATTGTAACCATCAGAGATAATCATTTGGTTTTTGACAAGTAGGGCACCTACTTGGCGGCGTTTGCAATATGAGTTTTCTGCCCAAATGCGAGCCATGCGCATATAGCGTTGGTCAAGGAGTTCTTGTTTTGTTGCCATATTAGTAGTATAGAATTTAGTTTTTTTGAATGTTATAGAATATTAAACAAAAAAAGCCTGATAGACTGACGTCTTACAGGCTTTTCTTGCGCTCTCCCTCTTGGACTTGAACCAAGGACCCTCTGATTAACAGTCAGATGCTCTAACCGACTGAGCTAAGGAAGAATGTACTTTTAAACTATTGCTCTCCCTCTTGGACTTGAACCAAGGACCCTCTGATTAACAGTCAGATGCTCTAACCAACTGAGCTAAGGAAGAATGCTTTGTTAAGTGCTGAGGTGTTACCCTCAATTGCTCGGCAAAGTTACTGCTTTTTTTTTGATTGACAAAATATTTATGTAAAAAAGTTACATAAAAAATCAATTTTAGTTGTAATTGATTGATTTATAGTGTGGTTTTTATTGTGTATTTTGTCTTGAAAAGATGTTTAAAAGCAGTTTTTGTGTCGTTTAACTATTGTTTAAAAGCGGTTTTAAGGCTTTGCCTGTATGAGATTTTTCGCATTTTGCTACTTTTTCTGGTGTTCCGCACACGACTACGTTGCCTCCGCGGGAGCCTCCTTCGGGTCCGATGTCTATGATATAGTCGGCACATTTTATGACATTAACATTGTGTTCGATGATGAGAACTGTGTGTCCGCGTTTGATGAGAGCATTGAATGCTGTCATGAGTTTGCGTATGTCGTGAGTGTGTAGTCCAGTGGTAGGTTCGTCGAAAATGAAGAATGTGTGTTCTTGCGACTCTTGCGATAGGTAGTATGCAAGTTTGACACGTTGGCTTTCTCCACCAGAGAGTGTGCTTGAACTCTGTCCGAGTCGGACATAGCCGATACCTACGTCTTGAAGAGGTTTGAGGCGTTTGACAATCTTCTTGGTGGTTGTGTCGGGATGGGCTTCGAAGAATTCGATGGCTTGGTTGACGGTCATTTCGAGTACGTCGTGGATGTTTGCTCCATGGAATCGGACTTCGAGAATATCATTTTTGAAGCGTTTGCCATGGCACGCTTCGCAAGGGAGCACAAGGTCCGCCATGAATTGCATAGGTACGGTTACTGTGCCTTCGCCTTGACACACAGGGCAACGACCACCATCGACGTTGAACGAGAAGTGGGCAGGTGTGAAGCCCATTTGTTTTGAGAG
>JAFYMM010000312.1 GCA_017550055.1 Paludibacteraceae bacterium | reverse complement strand
CATTCAATACCAACGAGCAAGAGACATACGATATTACGGGAGAATATTGGTTGTCGGCACTTGATATTAGTGGTGGTGCTCAAGAGGAGAATGAGACGCCGACTGGGTCGTTAGGTACGGGTATGTATCATGAGCATGCGCGTAATAGATTGAGTGCTACTGTGATAAATATAGGGCATATAGGTTCGTGGAGGTTGCCTAACAATGATTTGCAGTGGGGCGTGAATTATCAGAGGGAAATCGTGTTGGATCGCATAAGCGAGTGGGAGAGTAGGGATTCTGCAGGTTATACATTGCCTGTAAATCCTGAGCAGGTAGAGATAATATATAATTTGTATTCGAATGTAGATTTGTATTCTAATCGATTACAAGCCTATATTCAAGATACATATAAGCATCATGCTGATCACGGAACATGGGCGTTTACGGCAGGTGTGAGAGCAAATTATTGGTCGTTTAACAATGAATTTTTGGTGTCGCCACGTGCAACAGTTGCCTTTTTTCCGAATTGGAAGGCAGATTTGAACTTTAGACTTTCGGCAGGGGTGTATCATCAAGCACCATTCTACAAAGAGTTGCGCACAGAGCAGACAGATGAGTATGGTAATAATTATGTGGCTCTTAATGAGAATATTAAAGCACAACGCTCGTTGCATGCCGTGTTTGGAATGGACTATTTCTTCAGAGCATGGAATCGTCCGTTTAAATTGACACTTGAGGCATATTATAAGCCATCGGACAGAGTGATAAGTTACTATGTAGATAACGTGAGAGTGCGCTATTCGGGTGAGAATGACGCAGTTGCTTATACCGCAGGGGTTGATGTGAAATTGTTTGGAGAGTTTGTGCCAGGTACTGACTCGTGGATTTCGTTCTCATGGATGCGTTCGCGAGAAGATATCTTAAATGACCACTATTCAGCATATAGCAATGTTGGTAACTATCTTGGAGAGGTGTATCCCGGCTATATTTCGCGACCAAACGAGCAGAGATATAATATTTCGTTTTTCTTTCAAGACTATATACCAAATCACCCCGAGTATAAGGTGCATTTGAAATTGGTGTGGTCGGACGGATTGCCATTTGGGCCACCACATTCGGAGCGTTATCAGGCAGTGTTGCGCACTAAGGCATATAACCGTGTGGATATAGGAGCGTCGAGAGGATTCGTGCAAGGGCGCGAGGATTGGATGCGTAAACTCGACCCAGTGAAAAATATATGGCTCAGTCTTGAATTGTTTAATTTGTTTAATATCAAGAATGTAAACTCGTATTATTGGGTTACGGATATTTACAATGGGCAATATGCTGTGCCGAACTACTTGACCGGATTTATGGTTAATTTCAGAGTGTCGGTAGGGTTTTAGGTGGAGATAAGACATAAAATTAAAAAGACAAGATTTATTTTTTATAAATATTTCTTGTCTTTTTTTTGTTGTGATATTTTGGTCGAGAATGTCAGTCTTCTTGCTTGAAGGTAGGGTTCACTATCTTAGAAGGTATGGTTATCCTATGAAGAAGGTAGCTACAGGGTAAGGTGGGCGTGGTATGATTTTTGTATTTTTTTGAGGTGAAAAATATTTTGGGAATAAGCCGAAAATCCCTTAAGAGAGTAGGTAGAATTTTTTTAAAACCAGATTTATGGAAAACCATTTATTATTGAAAACCATGTTGCGACGAAGCGCATTGTGTATGTGTTTTGTTGCGGTGTCGGTTGTTGGATTTGCAGCAAAAACAAATTCGATAACCATTGAGTATTTTTCTGCTCAAAAACAAAAGTATGAACTGACGAGGTTGGGCTACTTAGAGTTGGATGGAAAAGAGATGATTGTTCGGGACAAAAGTGGCAATTTATTGTACAAAGCTTCGATTGGCGATGTGAAAAAAGTGGTTTTATCGGATTTAGACGAAAGAACCAAAGTTGATAACATCGCTGATATGTCTATGGTGGTATATCCAAATCCAACTATGGATGAATTATTTGTACAGGGCATGCAAGTAGGCGATGTGTTGCGTGTATATACCGTGGATGGTGTTTTTGTGAAAGAGCAGAATGTAGAGTCTGAAGTAACATTGGTTAATGTCAGCGACCTTGCGGTTGGTTCGTATTTGATTCAATCGGGGGATAATATTGTTAAATTTATTAAGGAATAATGTATTATGAAAAAGATATTTTTGTTTTGTATATCATTGTTTTTTAGTACAATGATGTTTGCTCAGGTCTTGATATGGAAAGATGGAGTAGTGGTGTATAGAAAAAACATTGATGAAGTGGATAGAATTACGTTCTATAAGGTTGAAGATTTCAAACTTCTAAATGATACTATCGAGATGGAGTATTATGGAGATTTTCAAAATGCGAGAAAATGGATTCATGTGGAGTTTGTGCCTAAGAATTCTTATGGAGTGTTAGAATATACATCGAGCGATGAGAGTGTTGTAACAGTGTCGTATGACGGTTATCTTATTTCGCGAGGTGTAGGTGAAGCTACAGTTACAGTGAAAATGTTGGGTACGGATATCGTGAGAACGTGTAAAGTGATTGTAAAAAGTTATAGTGGTGAATTTTATTGGCCTATTGACTTTTATTTTGCACCAAAGCAGAGTTCAAATTTGATGTCTTCTTATTTTAGGTCAAATCCTTATTGTATGTTATGTGAAGAAAACTTAGAGTGGAAATCGTCGGACGAAACAATTGCAACAATAGATGAAAATGGCAGAATTACAGCATTGGCTTTAGGTCAGACTGTTATTACTGCAACTTTGAAAGGGACAGATGTTTCGGCATCTACAGTTGTGAATGTAGAGCATCCAGGGTTGTATGTTACTCCACGCAATGAGAGCGAACAAGATGTAATGAGAATGGGTCTAAAAGGGACTAAATATTTGCGAGTAGGTTTTAAGAATGATAATTTTTCAGAGGATCTGTATTATGAATTGGAATGGGAGTCAACCAATGAGGATGTGGTTATGTTTGTTGATAGAAAAGGTGTGTATTTTGATAATTATATGATAGGCGTTGGGGTAGGGAAAGCCGATGTTATTGTTAGACTTGCAGGTACGGATGAGTGTGATACAATTCGAGTTATTGTTTCAGAAACGGATCCTATGACTGTGCGTTTCCATAATGTGTTGTATAGGGATAATTTACGTGAATTACCTTTGGGCTATGATTGTACAGGAGATGGAGAAAATGATGTGATTCGTGAAATTGATATGTGGATTTTGGGCGATAAATTGGTTTGGGATGCAGAACATCAAACAGTTTCAGGAAAAGATTATTTTATTTTGGTACGAACAGCATGTCTGTATGATGGCTTAATGTATTATTTATCTGATTATTATCAATTTGTTAATGTATATGATGAATATAGTTATTTACAAGAATATGAAGGAGAAAAATATTTTTTTCCAAACAAAGCCTCTACGTCGTTTTTTGATTCTTATTATTATTGTAGATATTATGAGTCGTTACTTTTGTCAGATACGGTTGATGGCAGTGTTGATGAGATGAAAAAATTGTTTATGAGAGATAAGTCGTCGTATGTCTATTATTGGGATACAGAAAAAAACGATATTAATCTAGCAGGTTTGGTTCTATCAGGTAGTTTTGAAGTTGAAAAGGAAATAACAAGCGATGGATATTCAAATATGTATGTTTCGTTTATGCAACTTGGTTTGAGATTTTTTGCTGACACACCTTATGGCCTATTGACAGAAGATGTATATGATGAAGAAACTGGAGAGATGCGAGAAATTTTAGTAGAACCATATGAAATGGCACCATATATCGAGCGTAACATTTTTTATGATGATAGATATGGTGGTTATTTAAAATCGCCAGAGAAAAAGCAAGGAATATCAGAAAAAGCAATAAAGGTAAATGAGATGTTAAACTTTCCGTTACAAATGAAGCTTCAAAATATTAGTTTTTAATCAAATTAAATAGATATTATTATGAAAAAGATATTTTTATTTATGGCAATGGCACTATCTAGTGTAACGCTATTTTCGCAAATAGTCTTGACCAGAGGAGGGCGAGTGTTATATGATATTGCATTGGAAGATGCTGATAGTATTACTTTCGTTACAAATGAGCAAGGCGAGTTGTTAGAAACATTGTCGCCAATGGAGCAACAAGCGAAATTAAATTCTGTTGCAACAGACTTTCTAAATATGTTTAAACCCAAAGAACAGCGCGATTTGATTGAATTGCTTACCTATTTGGCAGATAAATATGAAGACTATGATTTTGGTCCTATATATGAACATTATGAGAAGAATTTGCCTTTTTTGCGTCAATTGGCTCGAGGAGTGAGAAAAGTAGTTGATGAAAATTTAACACATAATCTTGCTATGGAGGTATATGATTTTCCTCGTTTTACAGGTATTTTCGAGGCTAATGATGAAAAACGCACTTGGGAATATTTAGGAGAATCGGACGATATAGAACTTCGTTTCAAAAACAGGAATGGCGATTTATGTGAGGCAGTTCTTTCTGCTAGTGGCGAAGAAATAGAAATGGAAATTGAGACTCCGACAGACTCTGTTGTTAGTCAAAAATGGGTCGAATATCCTGGGTATGAAGACTTGCAACTTGTCTATGTTCCTGCACGAATGAATGATGATTATACTGTTTTTGTAGTTTTTTATGACGAGAATGGCATTTGGTATTCGTCTCAATATTATGGTCCTTATGAAGAAATACCAGCTCATTATGAGTATCAATGGTTTTTGACTAATGGCTATTATGAATATGAGTATTATATGCAGCTAAATAAAGTTTTGTTGCCTAGTAATATTAAATTTTCGCTTAAAGAGGCAGACAAAGAGCATGTTGCTCTTACGATGAACTTTGATATTGAACAAAAGAAATATGCCAAATGCGACATGGATTTGCGAGTAGCTAATTTCTCGGTTATCAATAACGTTAGCGTAAGTAGTAGCGATGCACATGCAATTGTTGTAGCGAAAGTTAGCGACAAACCTCTACTTTCGGTTAAAGTATCATTACCTTCATTTGTGTTGATTGGTAAATCAGATGAAGAAACTGTTAGAAAATGGTTTGAAGACAACAAAGAAAAAGGAGAGCTTATTGAGCAATTCCGAACAGAATTTGTTTTTGCAGAAGTTGATGTCATCAACCAATTGCAACTTAAAGCTTCATCACCAGATTTATTGGGCTATTATCGTGGGGTGAACAAACTTGATAGCTATTATATGGAAAAAGAAGGTGAGACTGACCTGTTGAGTTATACGTATACATACGATTATAATCAAGCTAAGGCTGATTGGTGTAATAAAAAACTGCAAGTAGGATTGTTCTATAACACACCTGTGCAACAAGCCGAATTGCAGGTCGATCTTGATTTTGAGGAACGTGCAGTTTATGTTTATGATAATGGAATAGAAGATGAAATCTATATTAAATTATACGAATCTAATTATGTTGTTTATTTTCCATATAATGGGACAGTGTATAGTTTAGATGATTATTTTTCAATGTCTGCTTTTGAATCGCTATTTTGTGTGACAGGCGATTTGCTTAGAAATTATTTAAAATTGTTAGGTTGGAGTATGATGGATTTGAGTGATATTATGTCTCAATTTCAACCTGCAGAAGAGGGAGATATTCTTAAATAATATGTGTAAACTTTTATTTTTAATATTATTATTTGTAATCAGTGGGGGTAGTTATGCTGATACTATCCCTGCTGATACTTTTCCAATGCAGCAAGCCGAATTGGATGAGATAATTATTGTCGAAAAAAAGCATATTCCTTTGATGCGAGACTCTAACAATATGCTTACAATCGACATAAAAGGGCTCGACGTCTTGCCTCGATTTTTAGGCACAGTCAATCCTATGCGCTATTTGCAAACGCTTTCAGGTGTGCAAACTAATAGCGAAACCACGGCGGGTATATATATTCAAGGATGCGATGATTATCATACTATTTTGAGTATCAATGGTGCTCCTATCTATTATCCCAATCATCTTTTAGGCCTGTTTTCTCCGTTCATATCAGCCCATTTTCAGAGTATGAATGTCGAAAAATCAGCTCATTCGGCTATATTCCCCAATCGTTTAGGTGGCGGAGTAGAACTTGTGCCAAATACCAATTTCGAACGCACAATCGGCGTGGATGGCAATATTGGATTGATTGGTGCGGAGATTACTGTGCCTATGAGCATTGGCAAAAAAAGCGATTTGTTCCTGTCTGCTCGTTCGTCTTATATCGAGTTGTTATATAGCAATTTGCTCAATTTTGGTGGGTATCAGAGTAACTACGATTTTCAAGATTTCAACGCTACATATTCCTATCGCCCTACCGACAGCGATGAACTGACCTTGTCGGCTTATTATGGAATGGACAGATTAGACGTAAACGATTCTATTTCAACTATCGACATAGGTGTTCGTTGGAGCAATTTGGCAACTTCGTTGTCGTGGCAGCATCAATTTGGTAATGCCTCTTGGCGCACTCAAGCTCATTTCTCTGGGTTTAAGAACTTTGTCGATGTCAATGAGCTTTTAATGCGTGTTAATGCAAGTTCTGCTTTGGTATCTGCGGGCGTGAAATCGGATGTAGAAGTGGATATTCGTAGTGATTTGAAGTTGGTGTCAGGCTTAGAGTATAATCTCTTTTTCAATAATCCTTTGTCTTTCTTGTCTGATGGTGTAAGCCCCTCAAATGATTCTGTATTAGGCTTGAAACATTTGAATGAAATCTCTCTGTTTGTAGATTATAAGCATTTTGTATCTAAATATTTCCACTATGCCTTTGGTTTGCGACCTTCTCTATGGCTGTCTGCCGACGGACAACGATTTGCTGCTATTTCGCCACGTCTTTCTTTGGATTTTCCTTTGCATCGGTTTCATTCGATTAAATTGCATGGCGGAGTTTATTTTCAAGCTCTTCACAAGGCTGGCTTGAGCGATGGAGGTTTGCCTACCGATTTTTTCTTTCTTTCCGATAGATTTAATGTTCCCGAAAGTGCCCATTCTCTCTCTTTGGCTTATAATGGCGAATTTATCAACAGAGCCTATTCTCTTTCTGTTGAGCTATATTTCAAGCAATTACATAATGTTGTCGAGTCAACATCCAATATTTTGGAAATGTTAAATACTGGCTTCGATTATCAGAGTGGCTTGTTGGTGGGCAAAGGTCGCAACTATGGCTTAAATCTCATGTTCTGCAAGAATAAAGGCTATCTAAAAGGCTATGTGTCATATACATTAGGTTGGGCTATGCGCAATTTCGACTCTTTGGCCGATGGCTATGTCATTCGTGCTCGTCACGACCGACGTCACAATCTCGTGGTGGTGCTAAATTCTCAATTATCAAAGCGTTGGAGCGTTGGGGCAATGTTTGTCTTGGCTTCTGGTGCTCCTTACACCGAGCCACAAATGGCTTATCTCCTCAATGGTCGTGTGATGTACGAATTTGGGGTTCACAATGGTGCCTCTATGCCTCTCTACCATCGTTTAGACCTATCGGCAAATTATTCTATCATCAAGAGTCAGCATCGCGAGTTGGGCTTAAATCTCTCATTATATAATGTTTATGCTCATAAAAATGTACAATTCGTACTCCCTACCTCCGAATTTTCTATGCGCGAAGTCTCTTTCTTTGCAACGATTATTCCGTCTTTAAGTTTTTTCTTTAGTTTCTGATGCTTATGTTCAAACACACTCTCTACATCTTATTCTCAATTTTCTTTCTCGTCGGATGCGCCCCCGACCGAGATGTCATCGAGCCTACTATTATCCTCGAAGGTTGGATCGAAAATGGCGAACATCCCGTTGCCCTATTGCACTATTCAATGGTTATGGGCGAGGAGTATGACTCTGTCTCTCAGCTCGTAATGGACAAACTAATCACTTTGGGTAAGGTTACGGTCTCCAGTAGCAACGAATCAGCAATTTTGATTGGTGGCTTCGACACAGCATATATTCCTCCCTACAAGTACACCTCCTCTCGTCTCGTAGGGGTCGAAGGGGAAACATATACTATTGATGTAGAGTATGATAATAAAACTGTTACTGCTCAAACCACTATTCCTGCACCTGTCTTTTTCGATTCCATAAAGGTGCAACAATCTCCCTATGTCGATAGCATAATTCACCTGACAGGATATGTTACCGACACCGACCCCAGCCGTGAAAACTATTATGTCCTATTCTACCGCTATCGAGGCGACAAGCAATATCAAAACTGCTTTTTAGGCATCTTTTCCGACCAAAATGCTGACGAAAACCACTCTATATCAATGCCTATCTATCGCAATGTCTCTACTTCAACTCTCAAATTAAGCGACTCCGACAACAAGAAAGGGCGTTATTTCAAGCCGTGGGACAAAATCGACATAAAGCTCACTACGGTCGATAGCATAGGCTACAAATTTTGGTCAGAATTCTCGGCTCTAACCATGACTTCATCTATAGCATTTATGCCCATCTACACCAATGTCTATAGCAATGTTGAAGGAGGCAAAGGCTATTGGATTGGCTATGGAGCCAAAGTCTATCCACTCACACTCCGTCGCGACACTACCATTCGCTACCCGCATTAATCCAAATTTGTGTCATTTGTGGGCAAAAAACATCGCGTAGCGATAAAATTCCGTGCGTTCCGTGAATTCCGTGAGAAAAATAAAAACTCCGTGAGAGAAAAAGATATCCGTGAGAGATAAAAAGACAAATCAAAGCATATTTGTACGATTCACATTATTTTCGTAACTTTGCACATATATCTAATCACAAATAAACAACAAATATGAAATCGTTAACAAAAACATTCACCGTAGAATCAAAAGACACAGCAGCACGCGTCGGTTCAGGCGGTTTAGAGGTACTTGCAACTCCTACAATGATTGCATGGATGGAAAACACAGCTCTCGAATTGGCTGGACAAGATTTGTCATCTGAGGACACAACCGTAGGCATTGGCCTCACAGTTCAACACACCAAAGCCTCTAAAGTAGGCGAGGTCATCACCTGCACAGCTAACGAAGTTGCTGTCGATGGTCGCAAACTCTCATATCGCATTGAATGTTTCGACTCGCAAGGCAATTCAATCGGCACAGCCGACCACGACCGTTTCGTAGTCAATGCCGAAAAATTCATGAAAAAAGTATTAAGTTAGCCCCATCTTTTCCTATACTTTTCCTATACCTTTCCTATACCTCTTCATAGGATAACCATACCTTCTCCATACGTTCTACGAAGGATATACGAAGGATATACGAAACATATACGAAGGATAACCTTATCCCCTCCCTATTTAATTTTGTTAAATAAAGTTAAATTGGGGGGGGGTAAATCGTATGTCAGAAAAAAGTATTATCTTTGTGCTCTGAAATCAATACACTATGAAAACTGTCAAATCATTGCTTTTGCTCTTTGTTCTGTGCCCTATGTTTTTATTTG
>JAFYMM010000311.1 GCA_017550055.1 Paludibacteraceae bacterium | reverse complement strand
TGGCGTAAGAGCCACTATGGGTTTGCGTTGAGAGAGAAATATAGAGCGTGTGAGAATATAGTGTTTGTAGATGCGTTGTATGACCTGGATGTGCTATATGTGCTCAGAAAGAATGCAGGGTGGTATATGCATGGGCATAGTGCAGGAGGTACGAATCCGTCGTTGGTGGAGGCTATGTTTTTTGGACGACCAATTATTGCATACGATGTGGTGTATAATCGGGAGACGACGATGGGGTGTGCGGTATATTTCAAATCGGTGGGGGATATTTGTAGATTGTTGGACGAGAAGATAGATGGTGCGCCATTGAAGGCTGTAGCCGAAGAGAGATATAGATGGGAATGTATAGCGAAGGCGTATGAGGAGTTGTATTTTGAGAGTACCCGATAAGTTGCATACTGATAATTTGAATATTGTGAAGTTGGTGAAAGTATAAACCCCGATTTTTTTCACAACGAAAAAAATCGGGGTTGTTATTTTACTGAAAAGCAGTGGTTTGTGTGGCTACTTTGATAAAAATATTGAAGAAAATTTGTTTGTTTTGGAAAAAATATATACCTTTGTAAATTGAAATTTTATTTGTCAAATAAATAGTATGGTTATGGTAAATCCTTTTAAATTTGGAACTGTAGTTGAAGATTGTTTTTTCACAGATAGACGAGATGAGTTGCAGTATATAAAATCGGTGTTAAATAGTGAGAACCATTTGATATTGATTAGTCCTCGTCGTTTTGGGAAGACATCATTGGTGGTGAAAGTTTTGCATGAATCGGAACGAAAACATATTATGCTTAACTTGCAAAGTGTGGTGAGCGTAGAGGATTTTGCTGGTAGATTGTTGAAGGAGATTTTCAGAATTTATAAGTTTGAGAAAATCAAATATTTGATTAAGAATTTTAGGGTTATGCCGACTTTCTCGCTCAATCCAATGACGGATGGAGTAGATGTTGCGATTCAACCAATGGTGGATAATCGTGTGTTGATAGAGGATGTCTTTGCTCTTTTGCAGACATTGGCAACGGAGGAGGATAGGATTATTGTGGTGTTTGATGAGTTTCAGGAGATTACAAATATTGATAAGAATCTTGACCGATTGTTGAGAGCGATTATGCAACTGCATAAGAATATAAATTATTTGTTTTTGGGAAGCCAGGAGTCGATGATGCGCGAAATATTTGAGAAGAAGAAATCTCCATTTTTCCACTTTGGACAGTTGCTTCATCTGGATAAGATTCCGTATGAAGATTTTAAATTTTATTTGCTTGAGAGATTGTCTTTTATTGACAATGCTAATGAAATATGCGATGAAATACTTGCTTTTACAAAATGTCATCCATATTATACTCAACAATTGGCATCGCAAGTGTGGGAAAAAGGTAAAAAAGGCGAAATGGATGATATAGTGAATAGTGCGATTGTGAGATTGTTGGAATTTCATGATTTGAACTTTGAACGGATATGGTTGAATTTTAATAATACAGATAAGAGGATTTTGGTGTGGTTGGCTAATAATAATAAACCTTATACTTTGTTGGGTATTGCGCAGAGTACGATTTCGAGTTCGTTGAAGCGAATGTTGAAAGATGGATATGTAATAAAAACTGTTGAATATGAGGTTGAAGATCCTTTTTTTAGAAATTGGATTTTGTCACATTAGAAATTGTATTTTTTGTATGAATAAGTTTAGATATATTGTTGCGTTTGTTTGCCTGCTTGTGGTGGGAGGTGCGTGGGCCGAAGAGAAGAGGCCTGTGGCATTGGGAGGTGTGCCTGAGTATTTGGGATATACGCAGGTGTATGATTTCATTGAGGAGTTGGCTGATATGAAGATTATCAGTGTGAACTCGGTGGTGAAACCATACGATAGGAATCAGATTGCTGCGTGGCTTATGGAGGCTTCGAAGGTTGATACGTTGTTGTCGGTGCGTCAGAGAAAGGAGTTGATATTCTATTTGAACGACTTTGCTTTGGAGTGCGAGGGGATGTATGATGGTGCTGTGCAGTGGACAAACAGTGGGTCGTGGCTCAATAGAGAATTGTGGAAGGAGTTTTATACAATTCATAATTCACAATTCACAATTCATAATTTGATTGATACTCAACAGTCAATGGATGAATCCCGTTTCTCCCTCTCGGCATTCTCGCCAGCGTTTCATTATGCGGACAGGTGGTTTGAGTGTAAGTTTAATCCGATTATTGGGATGGATTTGACGATGAATGGGCATGGTATGGTGATGCATCGTTGGTGGGGTGCGGAGATTAGAGC
>JAFYMM010000310.1 GCA_017550055.1 Paludibacteraceae bacterium | reverse complement strand
GTTGTGCTGCTAACCGTGGTTTGCGTGTAACTGGTGCTGAAATCGTAGGTCTTGTTCCTAAATCAACACTTATTGAAGCAGGTAAATATTTCTTGCGCAAACAACAACGCTCTGTTGGGCTTCACGATGAAGAAATCATCAAAATCGCTGTTAAATCTATGGGCTTGGACGACCTCAAACCATTTAACCCAGAAGAAAAAGTTGTTGAATATCTTATCGAAGACAAAACTAAGAAAAAGCTTGTCGATATGACATGTACAGGTTTTGCACAAGAAACTGCAAGTGAAAGCCCAGCTCCTGGTGGTGGTTCTATCTCAGCTTATATGGGTTCTCTCGCTGCTGCTTTGGCTACTATGGTGGCTAACCTCTCTTCTCACAAAGCAGGTTGGGATGCTCGTTGGGAATTCTTCTCAGAATGGGCAGATAAAGGTCAAGCTATGATGAGTCGTCTCCTTTGGTTGGTTGATGAAGATACTGAAGCCTTCAACAAAATCATGGCAGTATTTGCTATGCCTAAATCAACTGACGAAGAGAAAGCTGCTCGTGCTGCTGCTATGCAAGAAGCTACTCTTTATGCAACTCAAGTGCCATTGGAAACTATTAAAGCTACAATGGAAACATTCCCTCTTATCCGTGCTATGGCTGAAGAAGGTAACCCTAATTCTGTGTCAGATGCTGGTGTAGGTGCGCTTGCTGCTCGTGCTGCTGTATTGGGAGCTTGTCTTAATGTGAAAATCAATGCTGGTGGCCTTAAAGACCGCGAAGTTGCAGATAAACTTGTAGGTGAAGCTAATGCTTTTGCAGCTGAAGCTTGCAAACTTGAAGCAGAAATCTTAGAAATTGTGAATGCAAAAATTAAATAAGATTTTGAACTTATATAAAAAAAGAACTTCCAAATCAATTTGGAAGTTCTTTTTTTATAAGTGTAATTAATTTATTTAACAAACACCAGAGAAGCCCATAAATGCCATTGCGAGAAGCCCTGCTACAATGAGAGCCGTTGGCATACCTTCAATGCCTTTAGGTAATTTTGTTAGGGCTAATTGTTCGCGAATACCTGCAAAGAGTACTAATGCAAGACCGAAACCAGCAGAAGTAGAGAGTGCAAATATTACACTTTCAAGAAGGTTCATATCTTTTTGTATTACTAATATAGCTACACCGAGGATAGCACAGTTGGTTGTAATAAGAGGTAAAAATACACCTAATGCTTGATAGAGTGATGGTGAGATTTTTTTGAGAATAATTTCAACCATTTGTACTAGTGCCGCAATTACAAGGATGTATGAGATAGTTTGTAGATATTGCACTCCTAGTGGCTGAAGAACATAGTTGTCTAGTAAATAGGTGCAGATAGTAGCAATAGTCATCACAAACATTACTGCAGCAGACATACCTATTGAAGTGTCAATCTTTTTTGATACGCCAAGGAAAGGACAAATACCAAGAAATTGTGCCAATACTATGTTGTTGACAAATATGGCAGATATAATGATTAGAAAGTAGTTCATAGTATTTATTTTTTAGCGGTTTTAAGTTTGTTGATGATAGCAATTAGGTATCCTAATGAAATGAAAGCTCCTGGAGCAAGGACGAATACAAGTACACCATATTCTTCTGGGAATATGCGGAGCGAGAAAAGAGCTCCTGTGCCGAGAAATTCGCGTACGATACCGAGTAGGGTTAAGCCAAAGGTGAAACCAAGACCTATACCAAGACCATCGCAGAATGAAGCGAAAGGATTATTTTTAGCAGCAAAGGCTTCGGCACGTCCAAGTACGATACAGTTCACTACGATAAGCGGAATGAAAAGGCCAAGTGAGTCGTACAACGCTGGGATATAGGCTTCCATTGCCATTTGTATTATGGTCACGAATGTGGCAATTACTACAATAAATGCGGGGATACGTATTTTGTCTGGGATGAGGTTTTTGAGTAGTGATATAACCACATTAGAACATATAAGTACAAACGTGGTTGCAAGTCCCATACTCATACCATTAAGTGCTGAGGTTGTGGTACCTAACGTAGGACACATACCGAGCATCAATACGAATGTCGGATTTTCTTTGATGAGTCCGTTTGTTATTGTTTTGAAATAATTCATAATTATTAGTTAAGGGTTGAGTGAATCTATTTGTACATAAGTTTCAGACAAAGTGTCGATAGCTGTTGTATCGTTTGCCGTGATAGTATCAGTTGTCAATTCTATTTCAGATTGTTGAGTTGTAGCTCCACTCCAAGCATCAACGGATGGTGTTTCGCCAAGAGCGATTTTATACGTTTCGTGAGCTTTATTGATTGAATTAAGGAAAGCACGAGATGAGATAGTTGCAGCTGTGATAGCATCATACTCACCTCCATCTTTGCTTACACGGAGAGGCATTTTGTCGGCACCAGCTCCACGAATATCAGATTTCACTTTGAACCAATCTGTTAATTTAGAACCTAATCCTGGAGTTTCGGCATGTTGTAGTAGTGAATAATCAACGATAGAGCCGTTTGCGTCAAAGCCTACCATCGTAGTGATATCGCCACCGAAGCCAAGTTCTTTAGTTTCAATCGCAATACCAACTAATTCATTATTGGCATTGTAAGCGCGAAATATTTTTTGTTCGTTCACGATAGCAACTTCATCTACGGCTGTAAATTCAGGTAATACAGCTTTGATTGCGGCTTCTTGTTTTGCTTTTTTTGATGCTGCAATAGGTTCAGCAGTGAGATTATTCATTGCACCAAGGCATGCGGCAGCAATTACTGTGATTATAGTAAGTACAATCACCATGTTTGCAAAAGAAGATTCTAATTTTTTCATTTTTTACCTCCTTTTTCTTTTGCACCAAAACGTGTAGGTTTCACATAGTTGTTGATAAGTGGAGTAGCAGCATTCATGATGAGAATAGCAAATGACATACCCTCAGGATAAGCCCCCCAAAGACGGATTACACAGGTAATTAAACCAATACCAACGCCATATATCAATTGACCTTTGTGGGTCATTGGAGACGTAACATAGTCGGTTGCCATGAAGATTGCACCAAGTAATAGACCTCCACTAAGAATGTGAACGAGTGGATTTGCATATGTCGCAGAATCTACGAAGTAAAATATGCCTGTTAGTGCAAACACAGTAACGAGTATTGATACTGGTATGTGCCAAGTGATTGTCTTAGTTGCAAGGAGATATACAAGCCCAATAAGTAATGCTATAGCACTAACTTCGCCGAGAGAGCCTCCCATTTCACCGAATAGCATTTGAGTTAGAGTTGGTATTTCTCCAAATCCACCTTTGAGCATAGAGAGTGTGGTAGCTCCAGTTTCAGCATCGAAATAGTTGAAAACTAAATTCATTGGTATTGGACGTGGCCATGTAGTCATTTGTGCTGGAAATGAGATAAGTAGGAATACACGACCCACGAGTGCAGGGTTGAAAGGGTTGTTGCCTAATCCTCCAAATGTCATTTTGCCTACGCCAATAGCAACTAAAGCCCCGATAACAACAATCCACCAAGGTAGATTAGATGGAAGGTTGAATGCCAATAACATACCAGTGACTAAGGCAGACATATTACCGAGTGTATTTTTGCCTTTTAATATGAATTTCTGTATCAAAAATTCAAATAATAGGCACGAAACTATAGAAATAAGACTCACGCAGAGTGCCCCAAATCCAAAATAATAGAGCGATACAAGATATGCAGGCAACATGGCAATCACCACATTAAGCATATTTTTACGTACGCTATCGCCATTATGGATATGCGGAGCTGGAGATAATGTTAACATAATTATAAAATTGAGAATTCTATTCGGTTTCTAATTTTGTATTTTATTTTTTTGCATTACGATTGCGGATGATACCACCAACAGTTGCTTTTCCTAGACGAACGTAGTCAAGTAATGGACGATGTGATGGGCATGAGAATAGGCAACAACCACATTCTATGCAATCCATAATTTGTTCTTGTTCAAGTCTATCCCACATTTCGCGTTCAGTAAGGCTATGTAAGAGATATGGTTCGAGTGCCATAGGACAAGCATCTACACATTTACCACAACGAATGCAATTTTCTATTTCAGCTCGTTTTGATAAGTAGTCAGGCATAATGAGTAAGCCTGATGTGCGTTTAGATGTTGTTGATTCAAGATTGCTTATCGCACGTCCCATCATAGGTCCACCTGCGATAATTTTTCCTGTATTTTCAGGGAGTCCACCTGCTGCTGCAATAATATCGTTAAGAGGAGTACCAAAGCGAACTCGAAGGTTGCGTGCATTTTCTACATCTGGTCCTGTTATAGTAAGAACGCGGTCAATTAGAGGTTTATTCTTTTGTACTGCTTCGTATACTGCAAAACAAGTCGCTACATTTTGTACAACGGCACCCACTGCAATAGGAAGAGCTCCACTTGGCACTTGTCTGCCGATAGTGGCATCTATTAATTGTTTTTCGCCTCCCTGAGGGTAGTGCATTTTGAGTGGACATATTTCAATGCCGAAATGGCGAGTTGCTATGTTTCTGAAGTGGTCAATAGCATCTTTTTTGTTGCATTCGATACCTATAATTGCGCGATTTACATTTATTGCTTTCATAATTATAGAAATACCGATAAATATCTCTTCTGCATGTTCAAGCATAAGACGATGGTCGCATGTGAGATATGGTTCGCATTCAACACCATTGATAATCAACACCTCTGCTTTTGCTGTAGGAGGCGGAGTTAGTTTAATATGTGTAGGGAAACATGCTCCTCCAAGGCCTACAATACCAGCATCGCCTATGCGACGAATGATTTCTGCAGGTTCAAGATTACAGATGCGAATAATATCGTCTTTGCGATTGATTTCTGGCATCCATTCATCGCCTTCTACTTTGATGAAAATAGAAGGAGTAACCATACCCCATGCATCAATAGAATTATCTATTTTTTCGATAGTTCCGCTGTATGGTGAATGTATGTTCGCACTCATAAAACCAGTTGCTTTGGCGATTAGTTGTCCAACTCTTACGTAATCACCTTTGGCTACTACAGGTGTTGCTGGTGCACCAATATGTTGGCTAAGTGGAATGATGGCTTGCTTTGGTAGTGCAAGTGTATCAATCGCTTTGTTAGCTGAAAGTTTTTGATCTTTTGGGTGGACTCCACCTATTTTAAAAGTTTTCATTTTTATTATTTAGTAATAAATAAAAATTATCAAGTCGTTTATGTTTTTTTTGACTTCAAGTTTTTACTATTTATTTTAGAAGTCAAGTGATTGCATGTTGTTATTAGATGTTGCTTTCTTGTTTTGTTTCGGCTCTTTCTTTTCTCTAGGTTTCACACGGAGTGATTCGTCAATTAGTTCCGAAACAGGAGTATTGTTGAAGTCTTCAAGCTTTTTCTCTTCTTCCTCTTCTTTGATTTCTTCTATTTTTTCTTTCACGTCTTCTATTATCTCTTCTATTTCTTCTTTTATCTCTTCAATCTCCTCTTTTATCTCTGCCTTAATTTCAGCAACCTCTTCTTTTATCTCTTCCTTAACTTCAATAATTTCTTCTTTTATTTCTTCGATTATTTCAACTACTTCTTCCTTTACCTCTTCAATAATTTCTTTTACTGGTGTAGGTATGATTGTAGTTTCAATTTTAGGTTCTTCAATTTTAGGCTCTACTACTTTTTCAGTTGCAACTTTCAACGTTTCAGGTTTAACTGCTACTGGTTTTGCTGCAACCGGTGCTGGAGTAGGAAAGTTTACATCGTGAATAGCTCCTGTAGGACACTCTGTTACACATTTACGGCATGAACGACACAATTCAAAATCGATATATGCAAGGTTGTTTTCTACTTTGATAGCTCCGAATGGACAAACTTTTTGACATTTACCACAACCTATACATGCTGCTGAACATGCTTTACGTGCTACTCCGCCTTTGTCTTTGTTTACGCATGACACGAATACACGACGCCCTTTTGGCCCTTTATTGCGTAGTTCTATCACTTTTTTCGGGCACGCTTTCACGCAAGCTCCACAAGCTGTACATTTTTCTTCATTAACCTCTGGTATTCCAGTCTCTGGATTTTTTTTTATTGCTTCAAATTGGCATGCTTCAACACAATCGCCAAATCCAAAACACCCATAACTACAATTTGTTTCGCCAGCATACAGCTGAGCTGCAATTTTACAGTTAAGTGCACCATCAAATTTGTTTGTGCGTGGTCGATTTTGGCATGTACCATTGCAGCGTACAACTGCAATTTTTGGTGACGCTTGACAAACTGCGTGACCTAATATTTCTGATATTTTACACATAGTAGGTAGTCCACCTACAGGGCAAAGCATGTTTTCTAAAGTTTCTGCTTTCACACATGCTTCGGCAAATCCGCGACATCCAGGATAGCCACAACCACCACAGTTGGCTCCTGGCAATAATTCTGTCACTTCATCGATACGAGTGTCTTCTTCGACCTTGAATTTTTGGGCAACAAAATAGAGGATTACTGCTGCAGCCAATCCTATTATTCCCAAAACAATGATTGATGAAACAATTAAATTCATATTTATTTTATTTAGTCGTAAGTAAAGTAATATTCTGAGTTTATCTATTCACTCTATTTTTTTATTGCGTAAAATTGGAATTTAGCTTGTATTTTATTGCGCATTAGGCGTAGTACGATAAAGTAGGGTATTAACGATGTAAGTGCGCATGTGCCAATCACCAATTCGTTAGTTGTGAAAATATTAGCAACGAATAATATCGCTACTATCAACACAAAAGGTAACACGTATGCAAGTAGAACGGCTTGAATGCCTAACGATTTTTGTCCTATTATTGTTACTGAATCACCGATTTTTAGCGTATCGTCCACGATATGAGCATCAATGATTTTCTCTGTTTTTTCAGATGCTCCACATACAGTCTTTACATGACAAGACGCACACGCCGAAGTTTGTTCTATTTTGACGTGCGCAACGCTATCATCTATTGAGATGATAATGCCTTGATGTTCAATTGTATTTGTCATTTAATTAGTCTTTCGACATTCGACTCGCAAAGTTACAAATAATCTTTTAATAAACAAAAGATTTTATTCGTTGTTTTTTTATATTTTCTTGTTTCCTTATTGAATATTTATTGCCGTTAACATCTCTGAATGTTCCATAGTATTCGTTTTCTTTCACTTGCATAGTTGCCTCAACAATAGCTGTTTTTTTATCGGGTGTTTCAATGAAACATTCATTTTCAATTAATGTGTAGGCTCTTACGTTTGTGCTTAGATAATAATTTCCCGTTGGCAATGTAATTATAGATTTAGGCGTACGGGCAATGAATATTAATGTTGTATCGTTGTTTGATAGTGTTATTTTTACATGGTTAAGCGTTGGTTCGTTTTCAATTTCTATTGGTTCTTGTTTCGAATCAGTGTATTCTATTGTTGTTATTTTATTTTCATGGCTTGTGTCATATATATTTATCGAACCATTAAATGTGACATCAACTTTTTCCGTTTGGTTGCCTATAAATGAGCATATTATTGAATAATTACCATTGTTTTCTACTGTAATTTTTCCTTCTGTAAGGAACAATGCCGACAATCCATTGTCGGTATATTGACCGAGATAAGAGCCTGTGGCATAGTAAGAGCTTCCCTCATGGAGTAATTTTCCTGGCTGAATCGTAAAGTCTTTGATAGTATCAGAGGTTTGATATATCCCAATTGGTAATTTTTCACTATCGTTAGGTGCGTAAAGATTGATATTTAGGAATAAACCATTTCCTGATATTGCCCCAGTCGAATCAATATTCAAATTTTCATCATATAAACGTAAAATTAAATTTCGTTGATTTGTTTCTGATTTTACACCTTCATCAAACACAACACAATTTGTAAATGTTACTTCATATTTTGGAGCCACCACTGTTACTCGGCAATAATCTTCGTGGTGTTTGGTTTTGCAAGTGATTATACATTCGCCTGCGTATATGGCTGTTACATTACCTTTGCTATCTACTTGTGCCACATTAGGGTCGCTCGAACGCCATGCCACAGGATTGTATATTATTGCAGAAATAGGGTTTATTATCATTTCTATTTGGTAAGTTTCGCCTATATTAAGGGTTAATTCCGTAGGCTCAAGACGTACCGATTGCACTTTTGTTTCGTCAGTGCAACCTATAAAACAAAAAATACAAATAAGTATATATAGTAGTTTATTTTTCATTTTTGTAAATAGTTTTCATTCCTCATTTCTCACTCCTCATTTTTCTCACTGTATATAGAGCTGATAAATAACCCATTGTCAGTACGGCAATAACAACTGTTATTACGTCAAATAATTGTAGTTCAACTGGATATATTTGAGCAACGTGCCCAGAGCCTATTTTTATTAAGCCGAAATATTGTTGTATTAGCACAATGCCGATGCCGAAAACTGTGCCGATAATTACGCCAAGAGCCGAAATCAGTGTCCCTTCTAGCACAAATAATTGTTGTGTCTGTTTATGTGTTGCGCCGAGCGATTTAAATAATGCTATATCCCCCTTTTTTTCAATTATAATCATTGAAAGAGAGCCGATTATATTGAATGTTGCTATCAATACGATGAAGCACAGAATCATGAACGTAGTCCATTTCTCTATTTTCACAATACGATAGAAATCCGCCTGTTGTTCATATTGGTCGAGTACAATATATTGTTCCGATACAACGTCTTGTAGTTGCTTTTTTGCTGATTTTATATCTTCATCCTTGCATTTTATTTCGATAGCAGTAACATAATCTGGCTTTAGTTGATATGCCTCGCGTACAACATCAATAGGCATTATAATGAGATTATCGTCATATTTTGGTTGTTGCACACTGAATATGCCATTGTTGTAAAATGTCGTTTGTGTGAAATTTGCATCAGGTCGGGCAAGATTAACTTTTCTATTTTTTGGAGCATATAGCGTGAGTGGTTGTGTCAAATCAACCCCCGAGTTTATGCGCTCAGCCAAACCTATTCCTATTGCTGCAATATTAAGATTGTCGTATAAATTGTCAAAATTTAGCGATCCATCCCACATGATGTTTTCATCATTAACGATATAATCGTAATTATTCTCAACACCCTTGATGATAGCGGGCGACTGTTTGTCGTTGAATGCAATCAAACCATCTTGTTCTACAACTTCACACCATGCCGTATGTATTTTCAATCTTTTTGCTTGTGTTATTAACGTATCTTCCGAAGAAAATGCTTTTCCCTCACGAGGTAATATTTTTAATGAAGGGTCAAATGCCGAAAAAGAGTCTTGAACCATATTTTCAAAGCCATTAACCACCGAAAGCACTGCAATTAGAGCCATAGTGCCTATAGCAACCCCCACCATACTAACCCATGTAATTAGGTTTATAGTGTTATGTCGTTTTTTCGAAAAAAGATATCTAATCGCTATGAACAATTTATAATTCATAAGAAATAATGCCGAATCGATAATTGTGCATTATGCGTTGTGAATTGTGCATTGAATTAAAGTTCACCTTCAATTTCATCAAGTGGAGTATGCAAGAATGGGTCAGCATTGAGGAGTTCGTCGATTTTTGATAATTTCTCGATTGACTCGTCGTTGTAAAAGTTCAATTCAGGGATTATGCGAAGTTGGTGGCGGAGGCGATTGCCTAGTTCAAAGCGTAGAGCTTTAGTGTCATTATTCACTTGTTCAAGCACAGCAGTAGCCTTGTCAGTAGGGAATACGCTGAGGTATATACGAGCAATGCTTAAGTCCGGAGTAATGCGAACTTCCGACACACTAATCAAAGTACCTTGTATTTGACGAGCATAATGAATAAATATCTCTCCAAACTCTTTTTGGAGCATACGTGCGATTTTTTCTTGTCTTGTAGATTCCATATTATCTTGTTTAATGTATATAAATTTCTTAACAATCACAACCTCTATCCAATCTCCAGTACATCTCTATCGACTATCGACTGTTGACTGTTGACATTAATCATGCAAAGTTACAAAAAAAAATTGGTATAGTAAAATGCCATAAAATAGGGAATTGACTATGATGTGATTTTTAGAATTAACTAACATTAGTTTGATAAGGATTCTGTACTATCTGTAGTGCGCTTGGTTCTTAGTCAACTTAGTTGAATTTGTGAAACAAAGTCCCGGAGGGACGATATGACCCAGACGGGGGTATCCCCCCCCCAGTAAAAGATTCACGTAGGAGAAAAAGCGCCATAGGTGCGACAAAAATTATATTCGTTTTAACGTTAGTTTAATATATAATGTTATCAGAGAGGGTATTACATGTCAATTTTGTGTGATGTTTTTCAACTAAGTTGACGAAGAACCCTAACCTTTCCTTACCTTCAATATACTATAAATATAGGATAAATATATGATAAATATACTATAAATATATGATAAATATACTATATAGCAATGTGCATATAAATTTTGTTGAATATTAACGGGACTTCTATAAATTGTCTTTTTTATTAAACACTTTTTGCGCTAATTTGTCTTCTGTATTAAACAAAATTATAAAAAAAACAGGAACTATAAGTCTTGAACCGAAGGTGAAAAATTTATAGAAGTACCCTCTATCAGTAAAAATACAAATTACACTTTTATCAAGATAAAAATGCTGTTTTACTACACTTTTATCAAGATAAAAATGTAGCTTTATAACACTTTTATCAAGATAATTTGCATATTCAAGTATTTTTTTATACCTTTGCAGCACAAAAAATCTGCGATTATGAAAAGAATAGCACTAAGTAAATTACAAGATTGGAAAAACTCACCAAGCCGTAAGCCTCTCATTATAAGAGGAGCAAGACAAACTGGTAAAACTTGGTTAATGAAAGAATTTGGCAAAACATCTTTCAATGAAACCATCTATATAAATTTTGAAAACGAACCGGCATTAAAAAATCTATTTATACAAGACTATGATGTACAACGTATTTTGTCAACAATCCAGCTATATCACGGCAAAAAAATCACCCCCGACAACACATTAATAATATTTGACGAAATACAAGCCGTAGAAGGAGGCATCACCTCATTAAAATATTTCAACGAGAATGCCCCACAATATGCAATCATTGCAGCGGGTTCACTTTTAGGCATCTCTTTACATGAAAATCAATCTTTCCCTGTCGGTAAAGTATCATTTTTAGATCTATACCCACTATCATTTAGCGAATTTCTAATTGCGTCAGGAAAAGAAATGCTATGCGACATGCTTCAACAAAGTCAATGGGCGATATTAGAACCTTTTCACAATGAACTATTAAATCTTCTAAAAAACTATCTTTTTGTTGGAGGGATGCCCGAAGTTGTACAAAAATGGATTGACACAAATGATTATAATGAAGTCCGTACTATTCAACATGAAATACTACGTTCTTATCAAGCTGATTTCTCGAAACATGCACCACGAGAGCAAGTTCCACGCCTAAATATGGTTTGGGATAGTTTGCCTGCACAATTAAGCAAAGAAAACAAAAAATTCGTATATGGCATAATTCGAGAAGGCGCAAGGGCCAAAGATTTTGAAATAGCAATTATGTGGTTATACAATTGTGGACTATTGCTCAAATCACATAGAATTACTACTCCACGTATGCCATTAAAAGCCTATCAAGAAATGGCAGTTTTCAAACTATTTATGGTCGATGTAGGCTTGCTCGGAGCTTTTAGTGGGTTAGATGCTAAAACTTTAATTGAAGGCAATCGTATTTTCATCGAGTTCAAAGGAGCAATCGCCGAACAATTTGTAATGCAAGAACTAACAACTATGAACCTCGACTATATTGGCTACTGGACCAACGAACGAAGCACATCCGAAGTTGATTTTGTCGTACAGCGCCAAGGCTCGATAGTTCCTATAGAAGTCAAATCAGGAGAAAACCTACGCTCTCGAAGTTTCACACTATTCTGTCAAACATACGAACCTCAAAAAGCCATAAAACTTTCAACACAATATTATCAATCCAATGGCACTATCAAAAACATTCCACTATATGCGTTAAATTCTTATTTTTAATTGTAAACATAAAAAAGGTTGACTCATTATTTGAAGTCAACCTTTCTCTATTAATTTAAACGAATAATGTATGAAAATATTATTTTGAATTTAAAATATTTCCCTCCTATTATTATTTCTTCTTAAGTGCTAAAACTAACAATAAAATAGCAACAATCACATCAACAATTAACCACATTTCTCTACCTAAGGCAAATTTAACGAAAGGTTGAAACAACAAAGCTATAACTAAAAAAGTTATAGCCAATTGTTGCTTCTTTTGATTATAATAATTATACGCTAAATATCCTGCTATAATAGTAGTAGCTAATCTAACTATCATATAAAAGCCATAAGGCATTGGCAATATACATAGCAAAAGAATAATTGCACCAACTATCTGAATTTTTTGTTGTGTTGTCATATTCACAAAATATTATTCATCATAATCTTCTTCGCTATCCAATGCAGTCCCAAGTTCTTCCATAAACCCTTCAAGCGCACCTTCAAACATTTTCAAGTAAGAATCAACTTCATCCATAGTTTTATTTAGATACTCTTTAGATATTTTCGCCAACAAACGTCCCTTCATTTTCCCAATCTGGCGCAGTTCATCGTCTGTATAATTGTACATAGACAACTCTTGTTCGATTTGTTCGTACTCCATCAGTGCATTTTCCCAATCTTGCTCAGTAAACGATTCTGATTGTTGCACTAATGTTTTATCCAATTTCTCTAATTTCTTAATTGGAGTTTGTTTATTTTCACAAGAAGCAAAAATAAAAACACATACTAATAAATAAATATAAAATTTCAAGTTATTCATAATCATAAAATAATACTTATTTACAAAAATCAATTACACCCAATATTTTCAATTATACCAATATCTATAGGCTTAGGAATTATGTGTATAACAAATCGTTGATTTGCTTCATTTACGGAACCATCAATATTTAAATTATTTAAACGAAATTCTCCCCACTCACCACTACCAGACACAATAACTTCACAAGGTAAATTATCAAAATCAATCAATACTTTATCTTTCCAAAACTTATACAATGCCAATGCTCTACTATAACTTAAACTATCATTTCCTCTCCATCCATCAGCAGAAGCTTGACCTTCAATTATAACCAAATACTTTACCTTTTCAGTTAAAATATCACTCTTAGCTTGCAACATAAAATCTCTCATAGCCTCTCCTGCCATTTTCAATTTAGATAAATTATAATCATCTATATCTCTCATCTCACTACTCCCTCGCCTAAAAGAAACTTCTATATTATTTAAAACGAAACGATTATATTCTTTATTATAAATAAAGTACTTTTGATTTATTTTTTGAACAGATTCATTAATTGCTTTTATTCTTTTTAATTCTAATTCTGTAGCTCGGCGTTCTTTCTCTATTTCATCCATATGTCGATGTAATAATGCTATAGCAAGTACGAATAGCACGAGCATTATAAAAAACATACTCGTCATTAAGTCTGAATAACTAGTCCAAAAATATGATGCTTTTTTTGCCATTGTTTATAATGTAATATCAAACATTTCCAATATTCGTAGTGTAATGAAAAATAATCCTGTGAGAGATATAATTGTAGTAGCAATGATAATTATTGCTTTGTAGAATTTAGGCATTTTCATTTCCATCTGTGTAGTTCCTCCTGATACTTTGATTTGGGCAAGTTCACGAATAGCTTGTGTTAAAGAGTCGATTTTCTGATTTTGAGTAGCAGTAGCTTTTTCAAGATTATTCATGCTTGTTTTTACTGCAACTAGATTTTTAAGTTCTTCTTCGATTCGTTTAACATCAGAGAATTTTTCTACTATGGCATTATGTAATCTTTCGACTTCTTTATTATGTTTATTTTCAAGTTCTTTAGTCGTCTTTTCTGTATTTATATATAGTGTATTAAGAAGTTCATCGTATTTTTCAAATATAGTAGTGGTAGCTTGATTTAATTTTTTATGACCTTCATCAATTGCAATATCTACTTTTCCTGATGCATCTTGTATATAAGTATTTCTTTTTTCATATTCATTAATTCCATCTTGCATGAAGTTGCCTATGTTACGAATATTTTGTTGAATACTTTTTAAATCTTGGGCTAAATTAGCCATATCTTGTGTGCAATTTTTTAATTCTTCATATACTCTGATATTGGCAGTTGCAATTTGGGATACATTTAATTGTTCTATTGTTTGTAATAATTTAGCTTGACTTGAAGATGCATATCCTATTTCGGATATAGTCTGTTTTAATAAAATTGCATTAGTAGAAAAAGAGCTATTAAATTCAGTTAAATTATTACCAAGTTTAATAAGTGCAGATGAAAAATCGGAAGAAACTTTAGGTAATAATTCTGCTTGTAGCCAACTTAAAAAAGCATGTTTTCTTGATTCGACAGAATATTTTATATCTTTTCCTATATATGTGCTAATAACATTTAAAATAATACCAAATATACTAGAAAAAGTTGCAATGGCAACTCCTCCAAAAAGAGAGTTTATACCATTTGTAGATACAGTATTATATATATTATAAGCTTCATTATATGCGTGTGAACCAAATTCGACTCCGGGTTCAGGGGTGAATGGAGTTAATAAATGTTCTAAAGCACCACTAAAAACCAAGTCTCCAGCACCTATAATAATACCTAGCATAGTTCCCATAAGACCAAAAAAGATTGGAATTGGGATTTGAGATTGAATTTCTTCTTCTACAGCATCACAATTTCGGTCAATAATGTCTTTAATTATACTGAAATCAGCAACAGAATTTTTGTTTTTTTCAAGATAACTATTTATAGCAAAAATAATATTAGACATTGTGTCATTGTTAATTACTGCTTTTATATTAGATGTGCTATTTAATTGATCTTTTAATGACTGTAATTGTTTTTTTTCTTCAGAAATAGAATTATTAATTTCATTTATATGTCTTTGTTGAGCATCTATTTCAGATGTATATTTCATCTGTGCATAAATGTCGGTTGTTACATCACGGCGTCTTTCTAAAGTTCTTATCTCTTTAGAAATTTTGTCTATATCAACATTTTTATTTTTGATAGATTCTTTAATCTTTTCTTCTCTTGATACAATATTACAAGATTCTTTTGTACTGATTTGTACGTCATTATCTTTAGCGTATTTTAAAATCAACAATTTATCTTCTATTTTTTTAGGGAAGATTTTTTTAAAATGATATTGTCTTTTTGAAGTTCTATAAAATGCAACAATTTGGCAAATCGTAATAATTACAACAATTAAAATAGTTATTTTGAAATCCATAATCTTATTCTATTTTTATTTTTGCTTGTTTTTTAATAATCCATTTGCCTTCTATATTTTGTTCGGCAATTCCTTTTTCTGAAGTTATAACCTTATTGTTTCCTGTTTTTTCGACTAAACAAGAATCAGAAAGATATTCTTTTTCTTTGAGAATAAGCGATATAGCTCCATCATAAATTTCAAATTCGCATACTCCTTTTTGAATTTCTATTAATTTAAAAATAGATTCCTTTTCAGGAGACACTGTTACTCGATAAAATGTGTTTTTATTATCTTCAGTTGTTGCTGTAGCATAATATATTTTTTGATTAACATTTTGTATTTGAGCAGGCGATTTAGATGCTTTGTCATTAGATTTATTAGACAATATTTCGTCTTTTCCATCTAATGATTGTAAATATCTTATTTCATCAATTATCTCAAATTTTAATTTATCGATAGCCTTTTTATTATTTAAATTAATAAAAGACGCAATGCTATTTATTTCATCTTTAAATCTTTGACTTGTTAAGATAATATTTATTATATCATCTCTGCGCTGTTTACGTTGTAGCCAAAGGTATATAATAATGCCAATATTTAGGCATAAAGATAGAGTAGCAACAATCGGTGTCGCATAATTAAGAATTAACATCCAATTCATATAATTCTTGAGCTAAATTGTTTAACATACCTACGATAGGATAAAAGAATAGAGATTCTGTGATGTCATTGGTTTTTGTAGTATCTTGAGAAAGTAGTTTTTTGACTTTATCAATACCTAAATCAAGATAACCATCCAAATTTTTCTCACAAATTCCGATTACATCATCAAAGATTTTAACATCTAAATTGTAAATATTACCGAGTGTTTGTTTTGTATTTAATGTAGGAATAAATCTGATAAAATCTTTGACATTTTTAATGATCGCATTCTTTTGTTCGTCCGTAATGGTATCAAAAGTTTCATTACTTGCAAATGTTTGATTATCTGAACCCATAAGAACAATCAACTCAGGAGATACTATTGCTTGTTCGTTTGTAGCTTCTAATCCACCTTTGGCTGTAGCTTCTTTTGGATTTTCATTATCAAACTTTAGGTAAAATTTAGATTGTTCAGGGTATGGTTTACCATATACTT
>JAFYMM010000038.1 GCA_017550055.1 Paludibacteraceae bacterium | reverse complement strand
GCGCGAGGGAGTACGCCAAAGCCCGGTGCGTTGTATGAGCCAGTTTTGATGCGGAGGCCAATGCACTCGCCTGCAGTTGAGAGAATACCAAATTTAAGGAAACTCATCACGAATGGGTAGTTGGCTGTGGCCCAAAGAAATGCTTGATAGACAGAGTCAAAAATAAAGAAAGGTGCCAAAAGTGCTACGGCACAAATGATGAAAATAATGTCAGCTTTTTTCATATTTTTAGATTATTAGAATTTAGTTGTAGGGTTTGTTTTTGCACTGCAAAGGTAGTGATTTTTTTTTGTTTGAGCAAATCTTAAAAATTAGATAGTTGTAAAGTTTTGCCAATTTGCTCAATGGTGTCGTTTGGAATATCGTATTCTTTAGCAAATTTATACCACAGATTCACGGCATCTATCACCTGCTCAATAATCAATTCGGGGCGTTTGATATTCATGTTTTTGGCTACAGCAATCAGGTCTGCACGTGTTATTTCGTCCCACTTGTTGTTGATTGACATTTGGTGTTTCGATGTCCAATTGCCTTGTGGATTATATGCCCATGACACGTCGTAGGCTGGTGATAACGCCCATTTGCCCGAGCGATTCATGAGGAATGAGATGTTTTTTGTATGGTCGTCTTGATTGCGAGCAATGACATTAAACACCATTCGGCGATACATCTCTTCTGCTTGATTATATGGTAGTCGCAATCGGCGCATGACTTGAAAGGCTTGTTCGTATGAGTAGCCTCGTAGCATTTTGTAGTCGTAATGCGCTATGCCACATAGTGTTTGCATGTGTATTTTGTGGTTTTTGTGGCGGTCGAAGCGTTTTGTCATAAAGTGTGCGCGTCCATTTTCTTCTAATAGGCGACATTCACTCATTTCGATGCCAGCCTCTTTTGCCATAAGGTGATAGACGTATTCGATTTTACCATAGTGTTGAGGGTCACCTAATTCGTTGTTGGTCACACCATCAAGTTTCAATAGCCAATGTTCAAAACCTTCGGGTGCTTCGATTTGTCCCGAGCGCACCTCTTTTGTTTCATCGTTATATGCAATAATGGCTTTTGCACGTTGCCCACCAGCCGAAGTTCCCACTTTTATGATGTTAATCAAAGCCTCTTTGGTGTCAGTCATATTAGTGTTGAACGCCTCTTTTTGATTTAGCACCTCGCGAGCAGTTGCAACGAGCGAGTCTATTTCTATGTTACTGCCCGTTTCGAGATAGTCGTTTTGCGCTGGTTCAAATTCCAATGCACCCATGCTTCGTTTGCCTTGGTAGCATAGTCGTTCGACAGGATTGGCGAAGTGGCGACCATTCGAGGCGAGCCATCTATCCAAAAGGGCTTTACCATACGCATCGGGTAGCGAATCAGCAAACAATCCAGGTAAACCAAGAAATGTTTCTCTCGAAATATTTGAAAAAGCGAATACTCGTTGTTGCGATATAGGCATTTCGATAGGCGATAAATCCAATCCAAGTCGTTTGAATTCTGGCGCATATTCAAACGTAGCCGACTCTGTCTCTTCGTGCCAAAGCAGATAACCAACGAGATT
>JAFYMM010000309.1 GCA_017550055.1 Paludibacteraceae bacterium | reverse complement strand
CCTTTGCAGTGTCGATTCCACGTTTTTATGTCTATATAAAATCATTTTAATAGCTATATTAACGTCAGTTCGATATAAAATGCCAGAGGTAATCTATGTCATCCATAGAGCAATTTTTGCAAAGCAAAAGAACGAATCGAAAAAAAAAGAGGAATCTGTAAAAATCTGTGCTATCTATGGGAGATAAATCGTAAAATTCCATATATTCTGTGAGAAATAAAATTATATCAAACTCACATTATTTATAACAATTCGTAAAAATTTGAATCTAATAAAATAACTGATAAAGGAAAAAACCGAAATGCCTATAAAAGAGAGTAGGGATACATTATCTAAATTTATAATTTTATGTTTAAGTATTATATTGCGGCATTGAAAAAATATGCCACATTTTCAGGTCGCGCTCGTCGCAAAGAGTATTGGTATTTTACTCTTATGAATTCCATTATTAGCATATTATTGTCTATTCCTATTTACGTTAATATTTTAAAAATAGCTTTTAGTATTGCACCACAAAGAAACTCTATTCCTGAAGATACTATTTTAATATTAAATAATATGAGTTATTCTGCGATAATATGCTACATAATTATATTACTATATGGTTTAGCTGTGTTTATTCCAGGTTTAGCTGTTGGTGTTCGTCGTTTACATGATGTTGGCAAAAGCGGTTGGTTTTTGTTAATACCATATTTAAGTACACTATTATTGCTAATTCCAATCATTGGTTATCTTGTATATCTTGGTTTAGATATATGGTTCCTTGTATTAATGTTCAAAGATAGCCAAGTCGGTGAGAATGAATACGGAGCTGACCCTAAAACAGAAGAAAGAAATATTTAAAACTAAATTTTGTTCTCATGTAATATCATTACTACCTGATAAAATTGCAATATAAACTCTATTGAGTATAAAAATAATCAGCCTCGAGAATTTGGTGTTCTCGAGGCTGTTATTTTATATGATTTTATGTAATTTTGCAGTGGCACTGCAAAATTACATAAAATATTTTTGGTGATGCAATATTTTTATTTGTTAATACCCACTCTCATTGTGTATTTATTATGACTGTTTTCTTGCTTGCAGGTTACTTGCAACTTGCTAGAGTGTAAGACAAAAAAATACACAATGAGAGTGGGTATTTTTTTTATGAATTTTTCTACATAAAAATCTTGTGTTAGTATCTTGTTAATATTTTTAACTGAAATTATCGTGGAACATTCGAAAAAAAGTGCTACTTTTGTATTTTATTTGCATGGACTACTGTGTAAATACTAAATGAGTAATTATGAGAGTGTTGATAACTTGTTTTTCGTCTATTAGCAATGTTGCTGCAATTGTTCCACAACTTTATGGCCTTGTGAATGACTATCCTGAGCACGAATTTATTGTGCTAAGTCGTAGTTTTTTGAATCCATTATTCAACAAATTGCCACGTGTAACTTTTGTCGGTGCAGATATTCGTGGCAAGCATAGAACAATTGTCGGGGTGTATCAATTATTCAAACAATTAAAGGCTATGAAACCCGATGTTGTGTTGGATATGCAACGTTCGTGGCGCACAAAGTTGATAGCTCGCCTTTTTACACTATTTGGTACTAAGACTTTGCAAATTAGCTTTACCCGAAAAGAACAGAAACATCTTATCAAACGAGGAGCAAACAAATATCATCAAATCCCTACAATATTCGACCGCCAAGCCCGTTTATATGCTAAAATAAAGCTTAAAGTAAACGATGATTTCCACAAACTCTATGAACCAAGCATAGAGCAAATAACAAAAATCAAAGAGCTATATGGCGAGAGAAATGGACATTGGATTGGCATTGCTCCATTCTCGATTGCAAGAGGTAAAACCTTGCCTCTCCGCAAGATGAAGAATATTATTGCTCATTTTGACAAGCAACCAAATACAAAAATATTCTTGTTTGGCGCAGGCGAAATGGAAAATGAGTTGCTCAGCGATTGGCAATCGCTTTACAATAATGTTTATGCAGTACATACTAGTTTGAAACTTGACGATGAGTTGGTATTGATGAATTGTTTGGATGTCATGTTGTGTATGGACTCGGCTAATATGCATTTGGCTTCATTGATGGCTGTACCTGTTGTAAGTGTCTGGGGTGCAACACATCCTTATTCGGGTTTCCTTGGGTGGAAGCAGTCGATGGATAATTGTGTAGGAGTAGATTTTTCGTGCCGACCATGCACGGCTCACTCCGACAAAAAATGTAAATATGGGGATTATCGCTGTCTCGAAAGTCTCCATTCAAGCAAAATAATTGAGGTAATAGAAAAAGTTTTAAAAAAGACAGAATAGCACAAGAACAGAATAGATTGTAATAACAGTTTGTGGATTGAAAAAATATTTTGTTATTATGTTCTTTTGTCTTCAATAATAAAGAATATGGGAAAAATTATAGCAATAGCAAATCAAAAAGGTGGTGTAGGAAAAACAACCACAAGTATCAATCTTTCGGCATCGTTGGCGCGTGAAGGTAAAACAGTACTTCTTATTGATGCCGACCCTCAGGCAAATGCTTCATCAGGTTTGGGTGTTGACGTAAAAGATTTGAAAACAACTGTTTATGAGTGTATGATTGGCGAAGTGAAAGTGGCTGATGCTACTTTCGATACCGAAATCGAAGGTCTAAAAATTGTACCTTCACATATCGACCTTGTAGGTGCTGAAATTGAGATGCTTAATCTCGACAATCGTGAAAAATGTATGCGTAATATGCTGGTGACAGAAAAAAGCAAATATGATTATATCATTATTGACTGCTCGCCATCATTGGGACTTATCACAGTAAATGCCCTTACTGCAGCCGACTCGGTTATCATACCTGTGCAATGTGAGTATTTTGCACTTGAAGGTATTGGTAAGTTGTTGAATACTATCAAAATTATCAAAAGTGGACTCAATCCTGCATTGAATATCGAAGGTTTCTTGCTCACAATGTTCGATGCTCGTCTTCGTTATGCCAATCAAGTGGCTGAAGAGGTACGTAAACACTTCGGAGATATGGTATTCAAAACCACTATACAACGTAACGTAAAACTCTCTGAAGCAACATCGTATGGTCAACCTGCGATTGTATATGACCCTGATTCGCGTGGTGCACAAAATCACATTGAACTTGCTAAAGAATTGATTAACAAGAATTAAATATTTCCCACAAATAACACAAATATTCACAAATT
>JAFYMM010000308.1 GCA_017550055.1 Paludibacteraceae bacterium | reverse complement strand
GTAGCCACATAAGCCCAAGACCCTGCAGGCAATGCACCTAGATAACCAGAATAAGAGAGCTTACTATTATAGATATAGTTTGTAAAAACCAAACTTGCATTACTACTAGGAGAAGAATATGATTTTGTATCAGTAAGATAAGCATTACCATAAGGTTTATAGTCTGGATGAGAACCTTCATAATACCAACCTTCCATAAAGAATGGTGAACCTGATGCTAAACTAACTTTAGGATCTTTCTCAAATGTAATGGTATCAGGAACTGTAGCAATATTGGCAGTTTTGAATTCGACAAAAACCCATTCTGATATTTCATGTTCACATTGAGCTCTAACATAACAATAGTATCTTGTTCCACGAGTGAGACCATCGAAGAATATAGAAACACCATCAGTCGTAGTATCACATACTAATTCAGTTGTAGAAGATGCAAGTTCATTATCTGTGAGTGGAGTTTTAGAAAGTTTCACATAAAAATACTCAGCATCAAAAGAACCCATCCAGTTAACTGTAATAGAATGGTTTGTTACGCCAGAAGTATAAAGATCTTCAGGAGCAAAACAGCTTGGTGTAGAACGAACAACAACATCATCAAGAACAACGCCACGACCCAAATTGTCAATAGCTTCAAAAGCAATTTGAACATAATTTTGAGCAGGCAAAAACACAGTATCGCGTTGCCATTTTGAAATATAACTATCAAAAGCAATCAAAGTATTCCAATTGCCATCAGGAGAAGTACGACACAACACACGAAGAGAATCAAAGTCACCACTCCACTTATCTTGAGCATGAGAAAAAATAAGAATTGGCTGAAATAAACCAGACACATCCTTAGCTGGCAAAATTAAACGTGTAATAGTTTTTTGAGTAACACCTGTTGTATTACGAAAAGCAACACGACTTAAACTATCAGCTGCTCCATTTGGATAAGTTAAATCCGAATTTTCAGCAACCCACATCATTGAACCGACAACATTTTCCTGTGTCCAGTCTGCAGGGATACCTTTTTCAAAACTTTCATCTATAACTATGCCATAAGCTGGATCCATAGTTTGAGACAAAAGAGTAAAAGGCAAAAAGAGCATTACTACGAATGCAATCATTTTTTGTAAATCTCTTTTCATAATTTTTAGATTTTGGTTAAACTTATATTGAAATTGATATAAAAAAATCACTAATAAAACATAAATAACAACAAAATCACACTAATCATCTTTATAAAACATCAAACTTTAAATGCAACTTTTAAAAATTATTCAAAAATAATATATTTATAAAAAACTAACAATCAAGACATTAAAAACAATACTATCAATCCACCTCCCTAATTTTCAGATATTTTAACACAATTCCACCGCAAAGATACTATTTTTTTTATAAAAAACAAATTATTTTTGCAGAAATTTACACTCCCGGAATTATCAATTTAATTAAAAAATAAAACAAAAATACACTATATAATAACAATAATCAAATAAATTCATTATTTATCTAATAATGTCACATTATCCCATCCTTGTATTTTTACATTTAAAATATCAAAATAAAAAAATTGGCTACTAAGATTATCCTAGTAGCCAAATCTATTATCATTATTTTTTTACGCGTTTTTACCGCAACAATTCTTATATTTTTTACCTGACCCACAAGGACAAGCATCATTACGACCAACTGTTTTCTCTGCATGGATAGGTTGTGTCACTTGACGCTCACGTGTGTCTCGCTGACCTGCTCGTTGAATATCGGTCATATCTTGCTTATTTGCACTATAACGACTATAGTCTTGACGGCGTTCTGTTTCGGCCTTACGCACTTGTTCTGGTTCACGAACAGGTATTTGCGCACGCATCAACACCGATGTTATCTTACGATTCATCTCGTTGAGCATATTACCAAACAAATTGCTTGATTCAAGTTTATAAATCAAAAGTGGGTCTTTTTGCTCATAAGTTGCATTTTGCACCGAATGTTTCAATTCGTCAAGTTCACGAAGATTTTCTTTCCAACCTTCATCAATTGCATGAAGAAGAATTGCTTTTTCAAATGCCTTAACGACCTCTTTCGATTCTGTTTCGTATGCCTCTTTCAACACTACTGGCACATTATACATACGTTTACCATCTGTAATAGGAATCAGAATCTTTTCATATTGAGCACCTTGTGTTTCATAAACTTGCTTAATAACCGGATTTGCAACTTCCGCCATTTTATCCATTTTACGAACAAATACTTCGTATGCCGCTTCTGCCACAGCATCTACAAGGTTTTCTGCTCGCATCGAACGGAATTGTTCTTCCGAAACAGGCGCATCCATTGCAAATACAGCCAACATATCAGTTTTAATGCCGTCATAATCCATTGTTGCAAGATTATTATTCACTATCATCAATGCTGTATCATAAAGCGTATTCACAATATCAACACCTATACGTTCTCCCATCAACGCATGACGACGACGAGCATAAATAACAGTACGTTGTTTGTTCATCACGTCATCATATTCCAACAAACGTTTACGAATACCAAAGTTGTTCTCTTCCACTTTCTTTTGAGCACGTTCAATAGATTTAGAAATCATTGAATGTTCAATCATTTCTCCCTCTTGGAATCCCATTCTATCCATCACCTTAGATATACGCTCAGAACCGAACAAACGCATCAAATCATCTTCAAGCGAAACAAAGAACACAGAAGAACCTGGGTCTCCTTGACGACCAGAACGACCACGCAACTGACGGTCAACACGACGGCTTTCATGACGCTCTGTACCAATAATAGCGAGACCTCCCGCAGCTTTCACCTCTGGAGTGAGTTTAATGTCGGTACCACGACCTGCCATATTAGTCGCAATTGTTACCGTACCTGCACGACCTGCCTCTGCTACAATATCTGCCTCTTTTTGATGCAATTTAGCATTCAATACATTGTGAGAAATCTTACGCATTGTGAGCATACGGCTCAAGAGTTCCGAAATCTCTACCGAAGTAGTACCCACAAGCACAGGACGACCTGCTGCCACAAGATTTACAATCTCTTCAATTACAGCATTATATTTTTCGCGTTTTGTTTTATACACGCGGTCTTCCATGTCTATACGTGCAATTGGACGATTAGTTGGTATCACTACCACATCCAATTTATAGATATCCCAAAATTCGCCTGCTTCTGTTTCCGCAGTACCAGTCATACCCGACAATTTGTGATACATACGGAAGTAATTTTGAAGTGTAATAGTTGCGAATGTTTGTGTTGCAGCCTCTACCTTCACACGCTCTTTTGCCTCAATCGCTTGGTGAAGACCATCGCTATAACGACGTCCGTCCATAATACGACCTGTTTGTTCATCGACAATCATTACTTTATTGTCCATCACAACATATTGGTCATCTTTAGCAAAGAGTGTATATGCTTTGAGCAATTGATTTACTGTATGAACACGTTCTGATTTAATTGAATAGTCTTGAAGTGCCGCATCTTTTCTCTCTTGTTTTTCTTCTTCTGATAAAACAGATTTTTCAATTTCGGCAATCTCAGCACCAACATCAGGCAATACAAAGAAATTAGAGTCTTCTGTCGAACGAGTCATTGTATCAATACCCTTATCTGTCAATTCGATAGAATTATGTTTTTCATCGATAACAAAGAGAAGAGGGTCAGTCGCTATATGCATATGTTTACTATTTTCTTGCATATAGAATTCTTCTGTTTTAAGAAGAATTTGTCTAATACCTGGTTCTGAAAGATATTTAATCAATGCCTTATTTTTAGGCATCGCTTTATACGAACGGAACAATGCCAACGCACCTTCTTCATTGATTTTCTTATCTTCATTGCCAATCTTAGCACGAGCCTCAGCCAACAATTGAGTTGCCATTGTTGTTTGTTGTTTTACCAACACCTCTACACGTGGGCAATACTCTTCAAACATTTGGTCTTCACCTTTTGGCACTGGACCTGAAATAATCAATGGTGTACGCGCATCGTCAATCAACACTGAGTCAACCTCATCGACAATTGCGTAGTTGTGTTTGCGTTGTACCAAGTCAATTGGTGCCGAAGCCATATTATCACGAAGATAGTCAAAACCAAATTCGTTATTAGTACCAAATGTAATATCTGCGTTATATGCACGACGACGTTCTTCCGAATTAGGACGGTGTTTATCGATACAATCCACACTCAAACCATGGAACATATAAAGTGGACCCATCCACTCAGAGTCACGTTTTGAGAGGTAATCGTTGACTGTAACCACATGCACACCATTGCCTGTCAAAGCATTGAGGAATACTGGCAACGTAGCCACAAGAGTTTTACCCTCACCTGTAGCCATTTCGGCAATTTTGCCTTTATGAAGAACAACACCACCAAACAACTGCACATCATAGTGAATCATATCCCATTTGTGCATATTGCCACCTGCTTCCCACTCGTTGCTATAGATAGCTTTATCTCCTTCAATTTCAACAAAGTCATGCTTAATTGCCAATTGACGGTCGAAATCTGTTGCTGTAACCTCAATTGTTTCATTTTGTGCAAATCGACGTGCTGTATCTTTTACGATAGCAAACACCTCTGGCAACACTTTATCGAGCTCTACTTCAAGTGTATCCAACACTTTCTTTTCAAGTTCATCTATCTCTTTATAAAGTTTCTCACGTTTGTCAAGTTCCGTACGTTCTACTTCAGCACGAATTTCATCAATGCGAGTACGATATACTTTTACGGCATCTTGCAACTGCGCACGAATGGCGGTTGTACGACCACGCAATTCATCGTGCGAAAGTTTTTCTATTTTCGGATAAATTTCTTTTATCTTGTTTACGATAGGCGATACTTCTTTCAAGTCGCGTTGTGCTTTGTTACCAAATATTTTGGCTAAAAAATCATTAAATCCCATATATATTCAAGTTGAATGTTGAAAGTTAAGAACTTTCTCCTTATTTTACTATTTTTGTATTATATTTTGTTCCGTCAGTTAATGTTATTGCTACTACATACACACCATTTGGCATATTTGCAATAGATGTAGTAGGACTACCACGAAGAGTTGCTACTGCTTGTCCATTCACGTTGTATATCACGCCCGACTCATACTCTCCCACTATCTCCATCTCGCCATTTTGTCGTACAATCACAGTCATTGGCGAATCTTCTATATCATCCACCGCTACTTCATGCTCTCGCACTTGCACCTTCTCTGCGTTATAGACATTGAAATCAGTATAGCGTTCTTTTACGTTTTCTTTTGTTGAATAGTTATGAACAAATGCCACGACATTCAAATTATCAACATTCCAATTAGGCTGTATTTTCACCTTATACTCTTTCTCAAACCCATCATTCAATTCAACTCTATCACCCCAAACATCTGTTGCTATATGACGATTTACATTGTGTTGATAATACAAACCTTTATTCCATCCTGCTTGACGATCTGTTGCAAGATTATCTTCTGTCACATAGACTGTCAATCGAGGTTCTCCTCCAAGTTGAGTAATCGATTTTCCCGCTGTTTTTATCGTCAATATAGAATCCTCTTCACTAAATTCAGTTTCCAAATCAATCCACGCCAATGCTGGTTTCGATAATGACACGTTCAACAAACTCCACACATCAGCACTTTCAATAGAAAACACTACACAACTATCACCACCTTGATAAGGATTTTTATGTCCATCTGCTTTCGACCACAACGTACGGTCAATCATCCCTGCCGGAGCAAATGTTGTTACTATTGCCGAATAATAGAAATTCATATAAATCGTATCTGCTGGCAATGTCCATTGGTCTGTATAGAATGCCACATGATGCCCCACTTCTATCACTTGGTCATGACGTCCATCTATCGAAGCCTCTACTATATCATGCCCTTTAGGACATGCTGTGCAATTCTCTGTCGAGAACACTTCGAGCAACACCTTACGCGCCACTATTCTTTCCAACACATTCACCGCCACTCTCTGCTCATTATTTTCTGGTTTCAAATCAGCCTCTCCGTTCAACTTTGTTACTACAAACTTCACATCATAAAGACCAATTTCATCAAATTTCAAATTATCAAACACTATGCTATCCACGCCAAGATAAGGGATTTCCACATCCATCACACGCACCTCTTTTTCCCCATTTCCCAAATCACACTCCATCTCTATCGTACGAATCGTATCAGCAGCAACATTTTCCACACAAAATGCTACGTTAAAAGCCTTACTCATCTCCACATCTATGCTATTTACTCCTGATGTCAACACCACATCATGCGCTGGCAACATATCTCCCTCAACTGTACCATACACCGCAATACCTTTTGTCGATGTCCAATTAGCTGCCGACCCTTTGCGTATATACGATTGAACCGACGAATTATTAGCTACAGCCTGACTAATTGTCTTTCCTCCCAACAAATAGTAGCCAATATACAACGAATCGCCTGTCAACAAAATAGGCTCATCCAACTCTACTCTATTCCAACCCTCCACTATTGTTGTTACATCAATCTCTTTATCAAACAAGAACACCGAATCCAATGCACTTGCCACAAACAAACGCAAATATTTTGGCTGTACTGCGCCTATCTGATACATCGACACAGAGGTCAATTCTGCACCAACTTTATCTTGCAAATCTTGAGCCGACACAAATACCGCCGCACCAACCGTATCATTCGATGTCGTGCCAGTCTGACGAAATTTATCTTCAAACTTCAAGTTGCCAATATACATCTGACGAGCATCAACCCCCAATGTTGTCAATACTGCCGCAAATGCCAATAAAAATCTATAAAAATTCATACTTCCCTATGGTTATTTCCAATTTGCAAAAATGTAGCAAACCGAGAGCATAAACAAGTTTACTTAAGTTATGCCGAGGTGTAGCACATTTTCAATTTTTTTTGCAAAGATACAAAAAAAAAACAAAAAATCCAAATTACTTCATCTTGCCTTGTTTCACAAATACAAAGATACTTAATATAATGATTATCAACATCACAACAAACACAGCATAACTATTTTGAGCAGTCAGAGCCGTAATCACAGAGAATATCGCTGTGCCAATAAGCACAAAAATAAATGTCAAAAGATTAAGATATGCCAACATACCACCCAATCTATGCCCAATATCAGCACTTTGCACTATTGTCAAACATGGCACTTGAAACACCCCTCCGCTAAATGCTATCAAAAAGACCATTGCGCCCAACATCCATCCTTGAGGCTTAAATATCAACACTATACTCAATGCAAGAGCCACACCTATCAATCCGCCTACGATAAACCCTCGCTTATCACGCTTCTCTATCAATTTTCCTGTCACACTACACCCTATCGCTATCCCCACTGCTGCCATTGCCAACACAACACTTGATGCCGTATTGCTCATCCCAAGCGTACGCGTACTATGCAACACCACGTTCATCTGCAACACCCCTCCCAACAACCACAACAACGAAGCTCCATAAATAGCTCTATTCAAACCCTTGTGTTGCGATGCAAACCTGTAGGAATCAATCAAAAATCTTATCGGATTTCGCGTCACTCTATCCGTATTATGCTGACTATCAAACTCCAAACCTTTTATACCCAAAATCACCGACAATCTCCACCCTACCAATGCCAACACAACCATCACCAACGAAACCACCCACCACGCATAGTGGTCTGACAAGTAAGCTGCCAACACAGTCCCTATCAATATCCCCAAAAATGCCATCATCTCGAACATACCACTACCAAAAGCTACTCCTCGCTCGCCCTCTACATCGCGTATAAGTCCATATTTTGCAGGCGAATACAAGCAACTCTGCATCCCCATCAATAGCACGGCCAATAGCACTACCCACACCGACTCAACCCAAAATCCTATGCCTGCCACCGCCACTATCGGCAATTCCAACATCTTCATCAATCTCACTATTCTCTGTTTTTCAAAGCGTTCGGCCATTTCGCCTGAATATGGCGAGAGTAGCAAGTATGGCAACACCAATGCCGCACTCACCGCCGCTATCAACTGGCTCTGCGTCATCCACTCGGGCATACTCCACCCCACCGCCACAAATATTATACAGTGCTTCATGAAATTATCATTAAGCACCCCAACAAAATTCAGTAAAAACAGTTTAAACCAACGCATATAAAAAAAAGACAAAAGAACATAAGAACATAATTTTGTCCTTTTGTTCTTCTGTCTTATAAAAAATTATTTCATCAAAGAAATACTTCGTTTCACAAAATCTGCCAAATCTTTGCCTTTCAACATATTATTTGCGAGCAATGCAAGGTCAATCAACTGTTTCACTTTGTCATGACCTGCTGCAAAACGAGCAAACACCGCAGTGCGTTTTTCACCTAATTCAGCAATTTGTTTATCGAGATTATTAATCTCTTCTTTCTCTGCCACAGGCACTTCATCATCTTTTTTGCCTTCGTGCGATTTTTTCAACTCTGCTTTACGTGCATCGAGCGACTTCATCTCATCGGCAATTGGTTTGATTTCTGCCGCACATTCAGCCTCTTCGGCATCCAACACCGCCTTCATCAATGGGTGTGTTGTATTTAGCACAAGCGAATATGAGTCAGGCATTTCGCCATAGAACGCCATCATTGGATTGCCTCCCGTGCGCGACATATCTTTCATACGACGCATAAATTCGTTTTGTGTGATGATGATAGGTGCTGCATCTTCGCCAAGTGCATCGAGAGTGACGATGAATTCCGATTTCTCGATTTTTGGCAATTGTGCTTGGAACACTGATGTCAACGCCTGACGTTGTTCGTCGTTGAGTTCTACTTGTGGAGCATCCGATTTTTGAATCAATTTGCCTACTACATCGCTATCTACGCGCACGAAACGCACTTTTTCATTCTTTTGTTCCCACTGACCTACCCAGTGCGAATCCAACTGACCATCCATCAACAACACATCATAACCCTTAGCCTGAGCTGCTTCGATATACGAGTGTTGTTCGTCGGCATCGTTTGCATAGAGGCAAATCAAGTTACCATCTTTGTCAGTTTGTTCGCTTGTAATCAAGTTTTTATACTCTTCAAATGTAAAGAATTTACCATC
>JAFYMM010000307.1 GCA_017550055.1 Paludibacteraceae bacterium | reverse complement strand
GGCTCGACCACCAGCGGTTACTACTAAAGTGTGACCTCTTCGAGGTCGGCTAACATTGGTATGCCGTGCCTTTCATAATTGATGTGTTTTTATTATCACTCTTCTTTTTTTAATTCCTCGATTTGGGCGAGCATGGCGTCGATGTTGCGGTAGATTTTGTTGCGTTGGCGCATGCCATATATGCCACCTATTATCAGACCTATAATGCTGCCGACGATTATGCCGAGTAGCATCTCGCGATTATCGATTTTGGAGTAGACCTCCCACCCATTCCAGCAGAGCCACACGACAAGCCATGGGTAACTGAAATAGCTCCATCGTTTGTAGAGGCGGCGGGTGCGCAAGATTTGGCTACTTGCTGTAATCAAATCGCCATTGAGCAAATCGTTATTCAACCCCCAATGCGACCAAATGGTGTAGATGAGGGCTATTGCCATAAAGGCGCAGGTGAAGATGTTGAGTGCAAGCGAAAAGTTGAGGTAATGGGCGTAGTTGAATGCAATGATGGGTGTGGCTATGACAACTAATGCGCACAACACAATCCCTGTGCGATTGATGTTTGATATCTTATTTTTTAGTGAATTACGAATTAATTTATCGTTTACAATCTCTTGTTTTTCGAGTTTATTGTTTAGCAAAGTCAACTGTTTTCTCAACTCTTGCAATTCTTCAAATTGAATGTTATTTTCCATAAAACCAGTAGTTTAGTTGTTTGACATTTTCTTTAATTCTTCTTTGATTCTAACGAGTCTAACCGATACATTTTTCACCGAAATGCCTACAATGGCAGCAATTTCGTCGTACGATAGATTGTCCAACCACAGTAGCACTATTGCTCTGTCAAAAGGCTTTAGGCGATTTATTCTATTATATAACATCTGAATTTGGCGCGAATCTTCGTCGGTGTCCTCATAGAGGTTGATGTCCATTGACAACGGCACTGTGTGCAATTTGCTTTTCTTGCGTTCTGACGATATACATGTATTCAAACTAACGCGCCAAATCCATGTGCGAATAGAACTTTCTCCTTTAAAATTATTGAATCCTTGCCAAAGATTTATGAGTGTTTCTTGAAACAGATCGTTAACTTCATCTGCATCTTTCGAGAACATAAAACACACTGTATATATCGTGTTTTTGTGCTCTTTTACAATTTTTTCAAACTCTTTTTCTTTCATTTTTCTTAGTTGTTTTGCCTATTAGACGCAGAAGTCTACAAAAAACTACATAATTTGGAATATATTTTTTGCAAAGTTACTAAATTATGAATTAAAATCACTAACTTTGCACTCGAAATTAATAAATATTACATTATGAACAAGGTATCGGAAAACCCTTTCAAAAACCGACGTGAGAGCACTATGCCCTTAATGGCAGTTACGGCTCTTTTCGTTACTCTCTATCTCGTGTCGAACATCATGGCAGTCAAGGTTATAAGCATTGCCGGATGGTTCTATTTCGACGCTGGTACAATCACTTTCCCCTTTGCTTATATGTTGGGCGATGTTCTCACCGAAATATGGGGTTATCGCACTGCCAAGAAGATTATATGGCTCACCTTTGTGTGCAATATAGTCATGGTTCTTTGCACCCAAATGGGCGTATGGCTTCCTTCGCCTGACTATTTGCAGACTGAAGCCAATGCCTATAACACTATGTTCACATACGTGCCTCGTATTGTAATAGCCTCACTCACAGGCTTCCTTCTTGGTGAGTTGTCTAACGCATGGCTCATGGATCGCATCAAACGCCTTACTGCTGGTCGTTGGCTTTGGGTGCGCACTATAAGTAGTTCGTTGGTTGGTTATCTGTTTGATACATTGCCATTTGTGCTTATTGCCTTCCTTGGTGTAGTCTCTACCCACGACCTTCTCATGATGATACTCTTCCAATACGGCATGAAAGTCACTATCGAAGCCGTATTCGGCACACCAATGGCATATATCGTCATACGTTGGATTAAGTATAAATTCAATCGTGTAGGCGTTACTATTGATTAAGTATTCTCTGAGCCTAAATATGTCATTCGTTTGCCAAGATATGCCACCGGCATAGCGAGGCGTATGTGAAGAGGTAAAGATTATGTCTTTATGTCATTTTGTCTAAAAAAAAATCATGAATCGTTATTCAAAAATAACAGAAAAACTTCCTCGTGAGTTTGTTCTCTTGCAAGGCACAGGGTGCAAGTGGCGGCAATGCACATTCTGTGATTATCATACCGATGTGAGCACCGACCCATTCGAAGTCAACCGTCAAGTGCTTGAGCAAGTTACGGGCGAGTATGGCGTGTTGGATGTCATAAATTCGGGCTCTGCCTTCGAACTCGACGACCGCACAATCTCCCTCCTCCAACGCATTATAGTCGAGAAGAATATCCATACCCTTTGGTGCGAAATGCACTGGATGTATCGCAATCGCCTCGACCAATTCATTGAGCGAATAAACTCTAACCTTTCACCTCTAGCTTCTAACCTAAAGGTTAAATTTCGTTGTGGCATCGAAACCTTCAATCCGCAGCTCCGTCAGCAGTGGCATAAAGGGGTACCTACTTCAGTCACCCCCGAGGATGTAGCTCGTCATTTCCAAGGCATCTGTCTTTTGTGTTGTGTCGAAGGGCAAACCAAAGAGACTATCCTCAGTGATATCGAATTAGCCCAACGCCATTTCGAATATTTCTCGGTC
>JAFYMM010000306.1 GCA_017550055.1 Paludibacteraceae bacterium | reverse complement strand
TCAACCCCTTACGCAACATCAAACGAGAAGAACCAAGCAAAACAACCTTAAGATTCAACTTATTCCTTGTATCAATATCCCATTCTCGTTTTACAATTTCACTCCAATTATTTATTTTTTGAATTTCATCAATAACAAGTATTGCCTCTTTACTCTGATTTAACGCCATACTATTTCTCGCCACTTGCCATGAACGAGAAATCCAATCAGAATCATCAACATTCACACCATCGGCATTATACAAAAAATAGGGAATATCAATATCTGCCAAAACTTGATCAATAAGCGTAGATTTTCCAACTTGACGTGGTCCCATAAGAACTTGTATCCGCAAACGAGGTTCTCCTATTCGCTCCACAAGTGTATAATACTGTTTCCTTTTATATTCCATTTTTGCCTAAATTTAATTATATTTTACTCAAATCTTCGGTTACTTTTACTCAAAAGTTAATAACTTTTTACTCAAATCTTCGATTATTTTTACTCAAAAGTTGATAAAATTTTAAACATATAAGATTATAAATCATAATATTAACACTTTAATCAACTGCAAGCAGAGAAACAAATTTATTTAGACTCAAAGTTATATAAAAATTTTCGAACTACCAAATAAAATAATTCAATTTATGTTTAACTATGTTCCACAACACTAGTTCGGACACTCGATTGAGAGTTTTTATTCAGCGGACACTCGAGCCGAGCGTCCCTACAAAGCGAATGCTCCTACTCTGGTTTGAGGATTTTGTTTACTTCGGTTTCGACTTTGGTTAGTTGTTTGCGGCAGTCGGCGAGGAGTTTGGTTGCAGTTTTTACTTTGGCTGCCAATTGGTCGATGGAGAGTTGTCCACTCTCGATTTCTGAGACTATTTGCTCAAGCTGTTTTAGTTGTTCGTCGTAAGACATAATTCAATGAGGAGTTAGGAATGAGGAATTAATATATCATTTTATTCGTCCTCGTCGAGGACTATATCTATCATATTCATTTAACTACGCTATCTACTGTGCCATCGGCGAAGGTGGTTGTGATGGTATCGCCAGGGATAAGTTGGGTCGTTGATGTTACGAGTTTGCCATTATGGGTAGTAAATGAGTAACCTTTTTTTAGTAATTGTTGTGGATCAAGGAGTTGAAGTTTAGTTTGCAATATATCTAACTGAGATTGCTTAGTTTTCAATAAATTTGGTGCTAACACCTTGATTTGTTCTTCTCGTCTATCCAATAAAGTGCGATTTTTTGCGATGAAATCGGCAGTTTTTAGCTCAATACGATGTTGCAATGAGGTTAATTTATTATCAGATGAAGCAAGTAGTCGCAAAGCATGCTGAGGGATATAAGAAGAAAGTGAAGTTAGAAGATTTTTTTCTTGCTCTAAGCGTAAAATTACACTTTTTTGAAGTCGCTCGCCAAGCGAAAGCAACTCCATATCAAGCTCTAAAGTTCGAGAAATCAGATATTCAGCAACAGCAGTAGGGGTCTTGAGATTCAAATAAGCAACCAAATCAAGAATAGTTTCATCACGCAAATGGCCTATGCCCGTAATTATTGGCAATGGGAAATTAGCACACCGCTCAGCAAGGGATTCGCTATCGAAGGCTTGTAGGTCGGAGGTAGCACCGCCACCACGGATAATGACAACAATGTCGAATGAGGAATGTGGAATGTGGAGTGTGGAATGAAAAATTTTATCCAAAGCTACAAGTATTGACTCTTCGGTTTGGGTGCCTTGCATTATGGCTGGAAAGAGTGTAATATCATAGGCAAAACCGTATGAGTTGTTTTGCAATTGATGCACAAAATCGGCATAGCCAGCTGCCGTTGGGCTTGAAATTACTGCGATGCGTTGCACAAGACGAGGCATCGGCAATCGCTTATTTTTATCGATTAAACCGCAATTTTTTAAGCGTTGGATTATCTCAAGACGACGACGTTGAAGTTCGCCAAGTGTATAGGTAGGGTCGATGTCTTTCACATTAAGACTCAGACCATACAACTCGTGAAACTCGACCGATACCTCTACAAGAATTTTCATGCCTGCCTGCAAAGAAGAGTTAGTCGCTTGTTGGAATTTTTGCGCTAACACTCTATAGGTCGATGCCCAAATTGTTGCACGTTGCTTGGCAATGATTTGGTCGTTGAATTCGCTCTTTTCTACTAAATCTATATAGCAATGACCTGAGTAGTTGGTCGAGATGTTGTGTATCTCGGCTCGTACCCAGATTGTGTCAGGAATCACGAGTTTTAGTGATTCTTTGATTGCTTGATTTAATTGATAAAGAGTGTAAGTATTCATTTATTCTCACTAGATTATTAGATATTCTAGACGATCTAAATTATCTAGATTTTTAGTTCTCATATTAAAATTGCACCACCGAGGACATCTTCGTAGTTGTCGCCACAATAGAAGACTACGCTTTGGCCGGGGGTGATGGATTCGATATCGTTTTCAAAAACAATCC
>JAFYMM010000305.1 GCA_017550055.1 Paludibacteraceae bacterium | reverse complement strand
CTTGCAAGTGCAACAGGGCGTAAAAATGCTCTTGGCGAGAATGTAGTCATTCAGTCTATTGGTTCGGCTTCGGGTGTAATCGTAGCAGGTGCAATTTTCACATTGCCAGCGCTTTACATCCTCGAGGCTAAATACCCAGAGTTGACAGTTTCGTTCATGCAAGTATTCTTGAGCTCATTGCTCGGTGGTATTCTTGGTATTTTGTTCTTGATTCCATTCCGTAAATACTTCGTAAGTGATATGCACGGCAAGTATCCTTTCCCTGAAGCAACTGCAACAACTCAGGTGCTTGTTTCTGGCGAAAAGGGTGGTAGTCAAGCAAAACCATTGCTCATCGCAGGTCTTATCGGTGGTTTGTATGACTTTGCAGTATCTACATTTGGTGCATGGAGCGACAAACTATCTACTACAATGATGGGGTGGGGTGCTGAGATTTCTCAAAAAATCAAAATGGAATTCTCTATCAACACATCAGCTGCTGTATTGGGCTTGGGCTATATCATTGGTCTCAAATATAGCTTGATTATCTGTGCTGGTTCGTTCTTCATTTGGTTCTTCGTAGTGCCTTTGTTTGGTGCATACGGTAACCCTGAAATCGCAAGCATGACTACTAACGAAATCTTCCTCAACTACGGACGTTTCATCGGTGTAGGTGCTATCGCTATGGCAGGTGTTATTGGTATCATCAAATCATGGGGCGTAATCAAAGGTGCTGCAGGTTTGGCTGCTAAAGAACTTGGTGGCAAAGGCAAAGCCGTGGCTGAAGCTCTTCCTCGCACTGAGCGCGACCTCTCTATGAAACTTATCTTGATTTCTATCCTTGCTGCGCTTATCATCGTATTCGTATTCTTCTATTTCGGTGTTATCCACAACGTATGGCAAACCGTAGTGGCGTTCTTGGTAGTATTGATTATCTCGTTCTTGTTCACTACTGTAGCTGCTAATGCTATTGCTATCGTAGGCTCTAACCCTGTGTCTGGTATGACATTGATGACTCTCATCGTGGCGTCTATGGTGTTGGTTAGCGTAGGTCTCGAAGGCACAAGCGGTATGGTGGCTTCTATGGTTATCGGTGGTGTTGTATGTACAGCATTGTCGATGGCTGGTGGTTTCATCACCGACTTGAAAATTGGTTACTGGATTGGTGTAACACCTGCAAAACAAGAAACATGGAAATTCCTCGGCACATTGGTGTCTGCTGCTACTGTGGGAGGTGTAATGATTGTTCTCAAAGAGGTGTATGGCTTCACTGGCGATAATGCTCTTGCTGCGCCACAAGCCAATGCTATGGCTGCTGTTATCGAGCCATTGATGATGGGTCAAGGTGCTCCATGGATGCTCTATGGTGTGGTGCTATTTTGGCTTTGTTGCTCAACTTGCTTGGCGTGCCTGTATTGCCTTTCGCATTGGGTATGTTCATTCCTTTGTATTTGAATACTCCGCTCATCGTGGGTGGTTTGATTAGCTGGTATGTTTCTACACGTTCTACTGACGCTGCTCTCAACAATGCACGTCTCGAACGTGGCACATTGCTTGCATCTGGTTTCATTGCTGGTGGTGCATTGATGGGTGTTGTTTCTGCTGCTATGAAATTTGGTGGTCTCGACTTCTTCCAAACAGATTGGTATGCTACTGCAGGCTCACAAATCCTCGGTCTTGTAATGTATATCGCTATCATTGTATATCTCGTTATAGCAACAATGAAAGCTAAAAAAGCATAATTTATTACACATTATTTATATAAGGACAAGATTTTCTAATCTTGTCCTTTTTTTGTGCCATAATATTTCACTCCTCACACCTTGCGATAAGCGAAAACAAAATCCCCAACTCTCAACTCTCAATTCCCTACTCCCTGCTCCTTGCTTCCTGCTCCCTGCTCCTTGCTCCCTGCTCCCTGCTCCTTGCTCCCTGCTCCTTGCTCCCTGCTCCCTACGGTTTTTCATCAACTTAGTTGAAATTTTGAAACAAAGTCCCGGAGGGACGAAATAACACAGGCAGGGGTGTAAACCCCTGATAAAAGATCCCCACAAGTAAAAAAGCGCCGTAGGTGCGACAGAAATTATATTTGTTTTAACGTCAG
>JAFYMM010000304.1 GCA_017550055.1 Paludibacteraceae bacterium | reverse complement strand
TTTTTGCACCCCATTCAGGGTTGTCGGCGCGGACTCGGAGGATGGCTTCCTCGATCTCAGCGGGAGTCAATTTGGTTGCGTCTTTTTTTGTATTTTAGCCCCAAATATATCTTGTAAATGGTATGGATTTTTAGTCTAATGGAACTATTTTTTGCTCACAAATAGCACAAATAAAACAAATTTTATTTCTCCCTAAATTTTTGTATTTAATTGATGTCTATTTATTTAGGAAAATAATTAAAAATTCTGTCTACTATTTTAGGAAAAAAATACGGACTTTGCAACTTGCAAAGTTGCAAAGTTGGATTAAATGGCTGATTATTAGTATGATGTCGTTATTTGTTGAAAATTCGCAGTTTTAGTAATGATAAGATAATTAGGGTATTAGGTAACTTTGCAACTTTGCAAGTTGCAAAGTTGGTTTTGAAGGGTAAAAAAACATTGTAGATTTTGCAAGTGCGGTGTGTAAAAATGTCTGTTTTCTACGGTGCAGTTTGCTTGCACCTTACTATAGGGTAGTAAAAAAATAGGTATTTGCGACCTCTTCGAAGTTTGTGAAGTTCAAATTAGAATATCTATTCCTTAAAATTTAAGTATCATTTGTTTAAGGGTAATTTGTATGTGTACAATTTTTGAAGACTTCGAAGATTTCGAAGACTTCGCAAATTCGAAAATTCAATCTTTCCTAAAGAATTTAGTTAAAACAGTGAGAGATAAATGCTAAAAAAAATAGAAGAAAAACTGAAAATATTTTTCTATTTGACAGAAATTGTCAAAATGAGGTTGTAACTTTGTCGCGTGAAAAATTGTGTGAAGAATATGTTGTTAAACATAAAAATAAATTTTACAAACACAGAAAATTTCACTACATTTGTAGGCATAAAAAAGCGAGACCCGAAAGCCCCGCTTTAAATGTTTTCACAACGGAATAATCCTTATTGTGAGTTCCATCAAATTTTATGGTGCAAAGATAGATACTTTTATTGAAACCACCAAATATTTTTTGATGAAAAATATATAAAAATGATAAAGTATTGAAAATAAATAAAATAAAAATATAATATCATGAAAAAGATTCTTGGACTTGACTTAGGTGTTGGTAGTATTGGTTGGGCTTTGGTTAACGAAGCTGAACATGCTGACGAAAAATCGTCTATCGTAAAATTGGGTGTTCGTGTCAATCCGTTGACAGTAGATGAACAAATAAATTTCGAAAAAGGTAAACCTATTACAACCACAGCTGATCGTACCTTAAAGCGTTCGATGCGTCGTAATTTGCAACGATTCAAACTTCGTCGTGACAATCTGATTGAAATACTTAAAGAGAATAATTTTATAACTAACGAAGAAATTTTGTCGGAAAATGGTAATGCAACTACATTCGAAACATGGCGTTTGCGAGCTAAGGCTGCTGTTGAGCGCATAGAACTAAACCAATTGGCACGAGTGTTATTGGCAATTAACAAAAAGCGTGGTTATAAAAGTTCTCGTAAGGCGAAATCTGCCGACGAAGGCGAACTTATTGATGGCATGGCTATTGCTAAACGCCTCTATGATGAGCACCTTACACCAGGACAATTGATGTTGCAACTACATCAAGGTGGTAAAAAATCGGCTCCTGCGTTTTATCGTTCTGATTTGCGTGCAGAATTTGATGCTGTTTGGAACTTCCAAAAACAATTCTATCCAGAGGTGTTGACTGATGAGTTTTACAAACTTCTTGATGGTAAGGCTAAATTAGTAACCTCAAAATTGTTTTTGAGTCAACATCAAATCTACTTAGCAGAAAACAAAGAGAAAGAAAAAAAATTACAAGCTCTCACATGGCGTGCACGAGCAGTGGTTGAGCAGTTGGAAATTGGCGAAGTGGCGTTTGTTCTCACCGAAATCAATGGAGCAATATCTGGTTCGAGTGGTTATCTTGGAGCTATTGGCGACCGTAGTAAAGAGTTGTTCTTCAACCATCAAACTGTAGGTCAATACCTCATGGCTCGTCTTGATGCCGACCCTAACTATAGCCTTAAAAATCAGGTATTTTATCGTCAAGATTATCTTGATGAATTTGAACAAATATGGGAATGCCAAGCGCAATATCACAAAGAGTTGACACCTGAGTTGAAGCGCGAACTTCGTGATGTGGTGATATTCTATCAACGCTCGCTCAAATCGCAAAAAGGACTTATCAGTTTCTGTGAATTCGAGTCGCAACAAGTAGAACTCAACATCGATGGCAAAACTAAAACCAAAACAATTGGTCGTCGTGTTGCCCCTCGTTCGTCGTTTATATTTCAAGAATTCAAGATTTGGCAAACACTTAATAATATTGAGGTGCGCATTAAAGGTGTGCGTACTAAAAAGAAATTAAAAGATTTGCCTGAACTTAATTTCGATGCTGAGAATCCTCGTCATGTATCTACCTCTCGTCTATTATACGAAGAAGAAAAACTGATATTGTTAGAAGAACTCACCTATCGTGGCGAATTAAAAAAAGAGGATGTTCTAAAACTTTTGTTTGAAAATTACAAAGATCTCGACCTCAATTTTCCAACCATCGAGGGCAATCGTACAATGGCTGCAATCTACACTCAGTTGTTGAAAATAGTAGAACTATCTGGTCATGGTGAGTATAAATTGTCGGGATTGAAAGCTGAGAAAATCAAGGAAATTGTAAAAGAGGTGGTATGTGACACATTAGGCATGAAGTCTGAATTGTTGGATTACAATACCGACCTTGATATCAAGCAATTCGAGCAACAACCGATATTCAAACTTTGGCATTTGCTCTATTCTTTCGAGGGTGATTCTACCGTGACAGGTGATGGTAAATTGGTGCAAAAACTTGTGACTCTCACAGGTTTGGATGAGGAGTATGCTAAAGTGTTGGCACAAACTACATTCCAATCGGATTATGGTAGTTTAAGCACCAAGGCAATGAGCTGATTATTGCCACATCTTCGTCAAGGTCTTCGCTACGACGAGGCATGTGCGAT
>JAFYMM010000303.1 GCA_017550055.1 Paludibacteraceae bacterium | reverse complement strand
GTGGAAACATAAGATAGGTAATTCGATAATAAACACTATGGTGCCAGTGGGCGAAACCGATTGGGTGTTGACAACTACTGATGGAGTTGTGGCAAGAATCAGTGTTAGATAACAGAGTACAGACAACAGAGTACAGATAACAAATAAATGAGGAAACAGATATATTACATATTATTGTGTTTGGTGTTGGTGCTTACGGGGTGTAGCACTGCTGCGCGATTGAAGAAGGCTGACCGTAAGTATGAAAATGGTGAGTATTTTGCTGCAAGTGAGATATATCGCAAGAATAATAGCAAGATTTCGACAAGCAAACAGCGCAAATTGAAAGCTGCTGTTAATTTTAAGCTTGCTGAGTGCTATTATAATACGAATAATCACGCCAAGGCGGCGAATACCTACACATCGGCAATACGCTATAGGTGCAATGACTCGGTAGCTTATTTGCATTTGGCTAAAAGTCAGTTGGTTATTGGCAAATTGAAAGATGCAAGACGCAATTTTGAGATATATCTTGATTCGTATCCCGATTCGTATGAGGCGCAACAAGGTATTTTGTCGGTAGATAGCGCAAAGGCATTAGCAGCGAAATTTACACGTTATCAAGTGACTTTGGCAAAGGAGTTTAATTCGCGTAAAAACTCCGATTTTTCGCCCGTATTTATGGGTTCTGATGCCGAGTCGATTGTGTTTACATCTAACCGTACAAAATCGAAGAATAAGAAGATAAATAATCCGATTACGGGAGTGCCAAACAATGATATTTATACAGCACGCAAGAATAATTCGGGCAAATGGGAAGAGGTTGAATTGATAGAAGGTGCAGTGAATAGCGAAGAAGATGAGGGCGTTGTGTCGTTTTCGGCAGATGGTAAGACTATGTATTTCTCTCGTTGTTTGGGCAATATGCCAGCAGGACAGATATATCAGTCAAGCCGTTCGGGAGGCGAGTGGACCGAGCCTACGCTTATTCAATTGTTTGCCGATACAACGATTACGGTGGGGCATCCAGCTATTTCGCCTGATGGCAGTAAAATGTATTTTGTGAGCGATGCCGAAGGTGGTTTTGGCGGTAAAGATATTTGGGTGGCAGTGAACGAAGGTGGCAAATGGACTGTGCTTGAAAATATTGGCTCTGCGATAAATACTTCTGGTAATGAGATGTTTCCTTGTGTGCGCCAAGATGGTGCGTTGTTCTTTTCTTCCGACGGACATGAAGGTTTCGGTGGCTTAGATATTTATATGGCAGTGCAAGATTCGACAGGCGCATGGACGGTCGAAAATATGTATTCTCCAATCAATTCGACAGGCGATGATTTTGGTATTACGTTCAATGGCGATAACAGCATGGGCTATTTCTCGTCGAGCAGAGGACAGCGCAAGCCTATAGATAAAATATATCGTTTTGATTTGCCTGAATTGGTGTATGCCATAGAGGGTAGAGTGGTTGACGACAAGGGTGATGCGCTTGGCGAGACAACAATTCGTCTTGTAGGCGATAATGGCGAGAATGTGAAGATGCGCACGAAAAAAGATGGTACTTATCGTGTGAATCTCTCGTTGAACACTAAATACGTGATGTTGGCTTCGCATCGAGGCTATTTGAATGCGTCGCACCAATTTGATACACACGGATTGGTCGATAGCAAATTGTTTGAGAACGACTTCACGCTTACTTCGTTGTCGCGTCCGGTGAAGATGGATAATGTTTTCTACGAATTTGGTAAATGGACATTGACTGCCGATTCTGAGGCTGGATTGCAAGGGTTGATTAAGATTTTGACCGACAATCCAAATATCGCTATCGAACTCTCGGCGCATACCGACATGGTGGGCAACGATGCAAACAACAAAGAATTGTCGCAAAAACGTGCGCAGTCGGTAGTAGATTATCTCATCAAAGCTGGTATCGACAAAGGGCGTTTGACTCCAAAAGGCTATGGCGAAACTAAGCCTGTGGTGGTGAGCGAAGAGTTGGCAGAGCAGTATAAACAATTCTTGAAAAAAGGCGATGTTCTTACTCCTGAATTTATCGAAGGATTGACTGCCGAGCAACAAGAAATCTGCAATCAAATCAATCGTCGCACCGAATTTAAAGTAACAAAAACTACATATAATCTTTATTAATTTGAAGTTTGAAAATCTTGCATATTTCAACTTTCAACTTTCAATTTTCAACTTTCAATTTATATGAAACAATATTTAGACCTATTGCGTAGAGTAAAAGCCGAAGGTGTTTTTAAAGGCGACCGTACAGGTACGGGAACAACAAGTGTGTTTGGGCATCAGATGCGTTTTGACATGGCTGATGGTTTCCCATTGTTGACCACTAAAAAGTTGCATACTAAGTCTATAATCCACGAATTGTTGTGGTTCTTGAAAGGTGATACCAACGTGAAATATCTCCAAGACAATGGTGTGCGTATTTGGAACGAGTGGGCTGATGAGAATGGCGACCTTGGTCATATCTACGGCTACCAATGGCGTTCATGGCCTGATTATAAAGGTGGAAACATCGACCAAATCAGCGAAGTTATCGACCAAATCAAGAATAATCCTAATTCGCGTCGTTTGATAGTCAGCGCGTGGAATGTGGCAGATATCGACAACATGAATTTGCCTCCATGCCATGCCTTCTTTCAGTTCTATGTAGCAGACGGCAAATTGTCATTACAGTTGTATCAACGCAGTGCAGATATCTTCCTTGGCGTGCCATTTAACATTGCTTCGTATGCCTTGTTGTTGCACATGGTAGCGCAGGTTACGGGTCTTGAGCCAGGCACATTCGTGCATACACTTGGCGATGCTCATATCTATTCAAACCACGAGGAGCAAATCGATTTGCAACTTACACGCGAGCCACGCAAGTTGCCACGTTTGAAAATAAATCCAGATGTGAAGAGTATTTTCGATTTCAAATATGAAGACTTTGAGATAGTTGACTACGACCCACATCCACATATCGCAGGAGTTGTGGCGGTGTAAGTTCTGTTAGATATAAAAAATTAAGGGTAACCAATTGTGGTTACCCTCTTTTTTTATAAAAAAATGAAAAAAAGTATTAAAATACATCAGTTCGATATAAAACGCCGCATGGCATCTGTGTCATCCGTAGAGCGATTTTGACGCAGTCAAAGAGCGAATTTTGTTATAGATAAGGTTTTATACCTAAGTAAAACAAAATCTTGAGCAAAGCGAAAAATTGAAAGAGTAAAAATCTTTTAAATCTGTGT
>JAFYMM010000302.1 GCA_017550055.1 Paludibacteraceae bacterium | reverse complement strand
TATTGCTGCCGATGTGGCGGTAATGCAGTATGCAATTTCGCAAGGCGTAGAGGTGCATCTAAGTACTCAACTTAATATCTCTAATATTGAGGCATTGCGTTTCTATGCTCAATTTGCCGATGTGGTGGTGTTGGCTCGTGAGCTTAATATGGACCAAGTGGCAGAGATTCACCATCGCATTGTAGAGGAGAATATTGTAGGTCGCAATGGTGAACTTATCCGTATCGAGATGTTCTGTCACGGAGCTTTGTGTATGGCAGTATCAGGTAAGTGCTATCTCTCTTTGCATGAGTTAAATGCTTCTGCCAATCGTGGTGCTTGCATGCAAGTGTGTCGTCGTGCTTATCGTGTTCATGACGAAGATTCTGACATCGAACTTACAGTAGATAACAAATATATCATGTCGCCTAAAGACCTCAAAACTATTCATTTTATGAATAAGATGATGGATTCGGGTGTGCGTGTTTTCAAAATAGAAGGTCGTGCTCGTGGTGCCGAGTATGTTAAGGCTGTAGTATCATGCTATAACGAGGCTATCGAGGCGCATCTTAACGATACTTTCACTGATGAGAAAGTGGCAGATTGGGATGTTCGTCTTTCTAAAGTATTCAACCGTGGTTTCTGGGATGGTTATTATCTCGGACAACGCCTTGGCGAGTGGAGTCATAATTATGGCTCAAAAGCTACTCATAAAAAAGTATATATAGGTAAATGTACTAATTTCTTCCAAAAAATCGGCGTAGCAGAGTTTCTTCTCGAAGCACAAACTCTTTCTGTTGGTGATGAAATTCTTGTGACTGGTGAAACTACTGGTGCATATGAAGATGTAGTAGAAGAGGTACGTGTTGACCTCAAACCAGTTGATACAGTTGAAAAAGGTACATATTTCAGCATTAAAACCAAAGACGTTGTTCGTCGTAACGACAAACTCTTCAAGATTGTCCCTGCTGACGAGCTCCAAAAATAGTTTTATAATATTGCCCACAAATTAATATTATCCCACAAATAACACAAATTAAACAAATGAAAAATACATTTGTGTTTATTTGTTTAATTTGTGGGTTATGAAATAAGATAGATGAAAGAATATGAATTGATATATCAAATACGTGGAGCTATTTATGATACTTATAATGCTTTAGGTCCAGGATTGCTTGAATCAGTTTATGAAGAAACGCTTGTTTATTTTCTTAATAAACGAGGTTTGAAAATAGAACGTCAAGTAGAGATTCCTATTGTTGTAGAGGGAAATCGACTTAATGCTCAGATGAGAATTGACTTGCTTGTAGAACGTCGAATAATTATCGAAATTAAATCGGTTGCTGAAATGCGAGAAGTTTTTCATTTGCAGATTTTGACTTATCTAAAGTTGGCTAAATTACATCGAGGAGTTCTTGTTAATTTCAACACGGTTGATATTGATGATTCTATTTGGTTAAAAGTTAATGGCTTTGATAGCGAAGCTACTTTGTCTTAATAAATAAAATAATTTATATATTTGTGCAATTTGTTTAGAATAAGAATATTTGTGTTTATTTGTGTGATTTGTGGGCAGAAAAAAGAATAATTTTAATTTGTGGGAAGAAAAAGTAAACAAAAACCAAATAATTTTTGTGAGAAAATAGAAATAATCTAACTAAATAATTTATGAAAAAAACATTACTATTTGCATTGTGTATTGTATGTAGTGCATTGTGCATTAATTTGAAGGCTGAGACTATTGAGGAAAAAGTAGCTCGTCTTGAAGCTCAAATCTCTGCTCTCGAAGCAAAAACTGCGGCTACTGACTCTGTGTTGACTGCTGAAGTGGTAGAACCAAAAAAGAACT
>JAFYMM010000301.1 GCA_017550055.1 Paludibacteraceae bacterium | reverse complement strand
CCTATGGTTGTTTCTTCAATGAGGAATGAGAAATTAGGAATGAGGAATTCTTGTGATAAGCGAGAGCAATTAAGTTTACTTAAATTGCCGAGCGAAGCAAGAATCATGAATAAAGTGAATAATGGAGAGGTGATGTTGGAGGAGATTTATGAGAGATTACAGATTACAGATTACAGATTACAGATAATAGAATCAGAGGAGCTTGTTGAATTGGAGAAGGAGATTGAGGCGGAGAATTTGATGGTGAATCGGGTGATTTTGGAGGAGATTGAGCGTCGGAGAGAGGAGGGATGGATGATTGCCTTTATTAGTGATATGTATCTCGATGCGGAGTTTCTCTCTAAAATATTGATGCGTGAGGGGTGTATGAAAGAGGGGGATAGATTGTTTGTGTCGTGTGAATGGGGCGCTCGTAAAGATACTGGTGAACTATATGATGTGGTGCGTCGCGAATTGAAGCCTACTGAGTGGTGGCATTGGGGAGATAATCATCGTAGTGATATTGAGATGGCGCGCCGTAAGGGGGTGAATGCTGTGTGGGTGGATGCTAAATATACTGATGCGGAACGTGGTGGTACGTTGTGCGGTTATCAGCGCGCTGCACGTATGATGTTTGGAGATGATACGTTTGTGACTATGGCGGCTGATTTTGTTGCGCCGGCGTATGTGCCGTATATCTCTTGGATGCTTAAGCAGTCAACAGGTGTTTCACGTCTATATTTTTTGTCGCGAGATAGTTATGTGTTGATGAAGGGGGCGGAGGAGTTGATGGATTATTATCCTAATATAGAGTTGAGATATCTTTTTGTTTCGCGTAAATCGCTATTCTTGCCATATCTAGCATGTAATGTTTCGGCAGAGCAGATGTTGTCGGTAATGGATAAGCGAACGCTATATAGTAAACGTGTGGATGAGTTGTTGAGAATGTTGGGAACGGATAGAGAGGAGTTGAAAGGTATGGGGATTGAGTTTGCCTATACGAAGATAGAGAATAGAGCTATAGAGGCTGATTTCTTGACTAAAATATTTGATGGGGAGTATCGCTCTTTGTTGATAGAACGAGCGCAAGAGGCACGTGAATTGTTGTTGCGCTATTTCGAGCAAGAGGGGGTGATGGATGATGTTGAGCGACAGATGGTGGATGTTGGTTGGCTTGGTACAACTCGATTGATGATAAATGCGATATTGGACTCGGTGGGTGTACGTCGTGTAGGGTTCTTCTATTATGGTGTGCGTGGTGATGTGTTTGGAGATGAGTGTGGCGAGTATGAGACCTATTTCCAGGCTGGTGAACTATCAACTATGGCAACGGCGTTGATTGAGAACTATTTTTCGGCTTCGCCATATCCTACAACGGTGGGATATGCCTATGCGAATGGTGGAAAGGTAATGCCTATATTCCCAAAAGGAGAGCAGTTTTGTGAAACGGAGATAACCAAAGCTAATTGCGTTGCGGTGGCATTGCTCACTAAATGGGTCTATGAGTTTGGTTTTTCGGAGGGGCAGTTGCGACAATGGGCTATGGAGCAGTTGCATAAGATGATAGATTTGATAGTAAGGGTGGATTTGATGCCTTTGGCAGTGGCAAGTGAATTTGATAATACCAGTTTTGTACGCAAGATGAGTCGTAAGGAGTTGGTGCAATTTGCCTTTTTAGGTGCACATATCACAGCATTTGATAAGGCGAGTTTGGCTCTAACTGTTGGATATAGATTTATGCCTTAT
>JAFYMM010000300.1 GCA_017550055.1 Paludibacteraceae bacterium | reverse complement strand
GAGCGATTTTGACGTAGTCAAAGAGCGAATTATTAAATCCGGATGGCAAAAATCAATAAAATCTGTGTTATCTGTGGGAAATAAACAAAAGATAAACAAAATTTCCGTGTATTCCGTGAGAGATAAAATTATATCGAACTCACGTTAAATATATTAATCAAGAAGCCCGAGAGCTACGTCCATCATATTTGTAAAAGATGTTTGACGTTGTTCGGCAGTTGTAGCCTCGCCAGTGAAAACACAGTCGGATATTGTGCAAATAACCAAAGCGCGCTTACCTGCACGAGCAGCATTGCAATATAGAGCCGATGCCTCCATTTCTACTGCCAAAACACCCATTTTAGCCCATTTCTCAGCCGAAGGAGTATCTTCATAGAAAACATCGCTTGAATAAATATTACCAACCATATAACGATAGCCTAACTCTTCTGCTTTTTCCACAGCCTTACGAGCCAAACCGAAATCGGCAATAGGAGCAAATGTGCCAGGTAGTCCATATTGTGAAGCATAATTGCTATTTGTGCAAGCCCCAAGCGCAATTACGATATCGCCAATATGCAAATCTTTGTGGTATGCACCAGCCGAACCTACACGCACAATAGTATCTACATCGTAAAAATTAAATAGCTCATAGGTATAAATACCAATAGAAGGGATACCCATACCATGCCCCATGATAGAGACACGATGTCCTTTGTATGTGCCTGTGAAGCCAAGCATACCGCGCACATTGTTGAATTGCACAGGATTTTCGAGATAACGCTCTGCCATGAACTTAGCACGCAAAGGGTCGCCTGCCATAAATACGGTTTTGGCAATTTCGCCATATTTTGCCCCAATATGAGGTGTTGGTGTTTGATGTTCCATAGTATAATATAAGTTGAGAGTTGAAAAATTATTCACTAATAACTAAAAAGACAGGATGACAAGAAAATCATGTTCTTATGTCTTCATGTCTAAAAAACACTAACAACTAATAACTAATAACTAAATACCGCCATCTCGCAGTTGCGACAATCGAATTCGAGACGGAATTTGTCGTTACCATTTTGGAGATATAGTTGCTTTATTTGTGCTTTAGGATTCTCTTTGCGACACCACCCAAGCGCATAGCGAATGCAGTGTTTAGTGCGCATTAGTTCAGCATTCAGTTGATGTTGTTGTTCGAAAGCAGGCTGTTGCACAACACAACCATGTTGCTCGTAGAAAGATTTAGCCTGCGAATTATATATATTTGCACGATAATCCAACTCTGTCGCAACGTATTTATGCATGGTTGGCTTAATCTCTATCAATGAACGTTGATATGACTTATCACGATTATGCTCGTGTAGTTCAACCAATTGACGACGCCATTCGGCAATTTGCGAAACGGGGATAAACAACGGTTCGCCCAAAGCAGAGAGGTCAATATTTTGCGCTTCAAAAATCGTGCCACCCAATTTAGAGAGTTGCGTACGCCATGTGTCCAACATTTTATCGGGATTGTTGGCTTTCTCTCCCGACACCCCGACTTCGATTGAGGTAGAAATATTGTCGGAATCGACAATGGTAAGAAGCAAAGAAGTTGGTTGCGAAGAAACTTTTATTGTAACAGCCAATTTTCGTTCCGCAGTTTTGCCTGCCAATATGCGCTCGAATGCTACATCAGAATTGCGATAGACAAGCGTGCCTTTTTCGATTTTAGGCATATTCAAAGGTAATAATCTCCCCGACTCCACCTTATTCACACGAAAACCTTCAAATTCGCCCTTCTTATTAAGAAAACACAACCCGTCTCCATTGTGAATTGTACATTGTGAATTGTGCATTGATATAGCATTACGCCAAACATCCTTGACCTTACCAATAGGCTCGCCTAAGGACTTTGGTGTGTCGAACGACCAAATGTCACGCTTGCGCCCTTCGAGGAAATAGTCAGTCGCTCCACGATAGAATGTCTTTTTTGGATTCGGCTCAAAGAAGAATGTTGTTTTGCCCGACGACGATGCTTTACGAGGCGAGCCTTCAAGTATTGCATCAAATTGGCGACGATAATATGCTGTGATATTCTTCACATAATCAATATCTTTCAATCGACCTTCGATTTTGAAAGAAGATATGCCGGCATCTATCATTTCGTGCAAATGACGAGAGGCATCGAAATCTTTGAGAGATAAAAGATGTTTTTTGCGGACAAGTATATTGCCCTCTTCATCCAACAAATCATATGGCAAACGGCACATTTGAGCACAGGCTCCACGATTGGCACTGCGACCACGAGCAGCCTCGCTCATGTAGCATTGTCCACTATATGAAACACATAAAGCTCCGTGAACAAAGGCTTCGAGGGCTACGTTGGTTTGCTCAGCCATTTGGCGCATAGTGGCTAACGAGGTTTCGCGAGCAAGGACCACCTGTTCGAATCCGCATTGCTCAAGAAACTTGACTTTATCGACTGTACGCGTATCGCACTGAGTACTGGCATGAAGAGCAATAGGTGGCAAATCCATCTGCAATAGAGCCATGTCTTGCACAATGAGTGCATCAACGCCTACGTTGTATAAATCATTGACTAAGAGACGTGCTTGCTCTAATTCGTCATCTTTCAATATGGTGTTGAGAGTGACATAGACGCGAGCACGATACTTGTGGGCATAAGAAACCAACTGCGCAATATCATCGACAGAATTGCCAGCCGCCACACGAGCACCAAACTGGGCAGGTCCGATATAGACCGCATCGGCTCCATGATTGATTGCGGCAATGCCCACATCAAGATTTTTGGCAGGGCTTAATAGCTCTATTTTGGGATTTTTTATTGTCATTTTCTAAATTCAATACACAATGAGAGTGGGTATGGTGCACTTATGGTTATCCTATGATGAAGGTTGCTTAAACATAGGGTAAAATTAGGGTTCTACCAATAAGCGACACACACTGTGAGTGGGTATTTTTTGAGTGAAATTTTAGTCGCGTTTGAATATGTCGCGAGTATAAACTTTTTCGGCTACATCGTCCAATACGCTATCATAACGATTGGCTATAATAGAATTGCACATTGACTTGAATTTTGCCAAATCGTTAACAATAAGACTACCGAAGAATGTTGTGCCATCTTCGAGCGTTGGCTCATAGATAATCACCTTCGCACCCTTGGCTTTGACACGTTTCATCACGCCTTGAATTGAAGATTGGCGGAAATTGTCGGAGTTGCTTTTCATTGTGAGACGATAGACACCTATCACACACTCACGCTCTTGCGATGAATCGTAGCTATTATTTGTATAGCTATAATAACCAGCAAGTTCGAGTACACGGTCGGAGATGAAATCTTTGCGCGTGCGGTTGCTATCAACAATGGCTTTGACAAGATTTTGAGGCACATCTTCGTAGTTGGCAAGCAACTGCTTAGTGTCTTTTGGCAAACAATAGCCTCCATAGCCAAACGAAGGATTGTTGTAATGAGAGCCAATGCGTGGGTCGAGACATACGCCATCGATAATCTCTTGAGTGTTCAATCCTTTCAATTCGGCATAAGTGTCGAGTTCATTGAAGAACGATACTCGCAAAGCCAAATAGGTGTTAGCAAACAACTTGACAGCCTCGGCCTCGGTAAATCCCATGAAAAGAGTTTCGACATCCTTTTTGATAGCACCTTCTTGAAGCAATTCGGCAAACAACTTAGCCCTCTCGAGAAGATAAGAGTTAGACATATCTGTGCCAACAATTATTCGAGATGGGTAAAGATTGTCATACAATGCCTTAGACTCGCGAAGGAATTCAGGCGAAAAGATGATTTTATCGGTATTATACTTTTGACGCACGTTGGCAGTAAAGCCCACAGGAATAGTGGATTTAATGACCATCACGGCATTAGGATTATACTTCATAACGAGCTGAATGACATTTTCGACAGCAGAAGTATCGAAAAAGTTCTTTTGCGGGTCGTAATTGGTTGGAGCCGCAATAACTACAAATTCAGCATCGCTATATGCTTTTTCGGCATCAAGCGTTGCAGTCAAATTTAAGTGTTTCTCACTGAAAAATTTCTCTATATATTCATCTTGAATAGGAGATACTCTTTTATTAACCAAATCGACACGTTCGGGCACGATATCAACAGCTACAACCTCTTGATGTTGAGCTAACAATGTCGCAATAGACAAACCGACATACCCTGTACCAGCTACAGCTATTTTCATATATAAGTATATTTATTCAAACTATGCAAAGTTACAAATAATTTTGTATATAACAAAAAACGCATCAAGAAAACTTCCTTAATGCGTAGATTTATTTTATTTATAAGTAGTAATGACTTCTACAACACGGCGTATATCCTCATCGGTGCACATAGGACCAGAAGGAAGACAAAGTCCATCGTTAAATAGAGCCTCGCTAACACCATTGACATACATTGGAACATTGGCAAATACAGGCTGAAGGTGCATTGGTTTCCAAAGCGGACGTGTTTCGATTTGCTCTTCATCCATTTTTAAGCGCAAATCTTCGCGTGTAAAACCTGCCTTTTCGGGATTTATAATGATACAAGTAAGCCAAAAATTAGAGTCATATTCGTCGGAAGGTCTTTGCATAACAGTTACACCATCAACGTCTTTTAAGAGTTCGCTATACAGAGCGTGTATCTGACGACGACGAGCCACATGCTCATCAAGGACATACATCTGTCCACGACCTATGCCAGCACAAATATTACTCATACGGTAGTTATACCCTATCACTTCGTGCTGATAATGAGGAGCATTCTCGCGAGCTTGAGTTGCATAGAACATTGCTAGTTGCTTAGCTTCTTGAGTAGGAACAATCAATGCCCCACCACCTGAAGTTGTAATCATTTTATTGCCATTGAACGACAACACTCCATACTCGCCAAATGTACCACACGATTGACCTTTGTATTTTGAGCCAAGAGCCTCAGCGGCATCTTCAAGGACAGGAATAGCATATCGGTTAGCAATCGCCATAATCTCGTCCATCTTGGCTGGCATGCCATAGAGATGAACAGGG
>JAFYMM010000299.1 GCA_017550055.1 Paludibacteraceae bacterium | reverse complement strand
GATTATTCTAAAATTGTGCCTTGGTGGGGTGTAGTAGTGCATAAATTTGGTCGTCATAATTATACAAGTTGCTCATTGTCTGACCTTAAACGTGAGCCTTCAAGCGCACCAGCGCAAGTGGGCGAAGAATATAGCAATATTGACGAATATGATGAGGACCGCGTATTTGCTCGTATCCCTGAGCGTCAAGACGTAATGATGCGAGCATTCTATCCTCAAGAAACTGTCAACGAGATTGTTATCAATCGTGAGTCAGCCAAAGAGGACGCACCGGGTATGGTGTTCTTCTCAACCAATAAGTTGACAACAGTTGGTTTCATCGATAAATTGACTTCAACTGTCTATACTCATTCAGCTTTACCACCTGCTGTTACTTGGTACAAAGCTGAAGATCAAGCTATGGTAACCGATTTGTCGTTGTCGGGTCAAACTCTAACATGGAGCGACGACGAACAACTTCGCTATGGTATCTATGCAATTCCTGTGGCAGAGCGCAATAACTCTCTTGCACTTACAACATCAAAATATCTTTTAGGCATGACTTACAATTTGTCTTACGAATTGCCTGAAGGTATTTCGTCGGCTACTCATGCTATTGCTGTCACCGTAATCGATGGTTATGCCAACGAGTTTGCTCCTCGTTTCTTGAACGAAGAACTCAAGTCTGATGTTACTCCACAGCTCCTTGCTCCGCTTAATGAAGCTAATATAATCTTGCCAACATGGCTCACTTGGCAACCTATCAACGACGCAATGAGCTACACAATCGAATTGTCATACGACAACGATTTCGACTCGCTTTTGGCTATTGTTCAGTCTGATTCAGCAGCGTTTCTTACTCAAAAAATAGCTAAAATCGATGGCACTCGCAAGACATATTGGCGCGTGAAAGCCAATGTGGCCAATGCTAAAAGCAATTGGTCTGAAACACGTTGGTTTATAGGTAAATTATTCTCTGTAACATCTCCAATCGATGGTCAAGGCGATGTGTCGGTAACTCCAACAATCACTTGGGACGATGCTGGTGCAGGTGCAAATTATGTTTGTGAAGTAGCTAGTGCAAACACTTTCTTGTCTTCTGAAATCCTATTTTCAGGTAGCACAAAAGAAACATCAATCGTTATTCCTGCCAATGTGCTCAACTATAGCAGAAACTATTACGTAAGAGTAAAAGCCACATCGCCTACAGTTAATGTAACATCAGCCACTTCGATGTTTACTACAGAAGAGATTGTCATGTACCCACCGACTATCATCTCTCCAGCCGATGGTTCTGTAGTCAATGCACCTTCTTTGGTTGTTACAGTTGGCGAAACTCCAAACAATGGATTCCGTTTCGAATTATCTACTAGCGAATCATTCCCAGGTAGAAAAACCAAAATAATCACAACTGGCATTGGTGAATACGCTGCCGAATATAAAGACTTAGAAGATGGTGAATACTACATTCGTGTAGCAACACTTAAAGATGTAACCGATTATACCGAATTTTCTTCACCAATCAAAGTAACATACCATTTTTCGACAGCTCTAAATTCAGTTGATGCTCAAAATATCTTTATTTTAGATAACACATTGTATGCTCCAACCGATTTAGATTACACAATCTATACAATCACAGGTAGCGCAGTTGCTCGTGGCACAACAACTGAAACAACTCAATTGCCAAACCTTGTAAATGGAATTTACATAATTGAGGTCGGCAACACAGCGATAAAACATGTTGTAAAACATTAAATTTCGCTTTTTACCCTCTAGCAACCCTCAAGCATACTGCTCCGAAGGAAACCGCCATTTTATAATTTTGCTTAAATCCACTTTTTTCGAAAAAATCAATTTTTTTATTTATAATTTTTTTTAACGCGTCAAATTGATGTAGCACGTGTTGCTACGACAAAACGATGCACAATATTAATTTCTTAAATTTTTATTAACTATGAAAAAGTTTACATTTTTAGTAGCCGCTTTGGCTATTAGTCTCGTAACTTTCGCTCAAGGTACTATTACGTACAACTTGAACGGTGGTGTAACCAACGATTATGGTTGGAAAAACAAAGGAGACATGTTTGCTGACTTTATGGCTGACAATGGTGCAACTGAGTTTGAAACATTGGAGTATTATAAAGCTCAAACAGACCCACTTGGTTCTCCAAACATTTGTGCTAAGTTGACTACTTGCGCTGCAATGGTTAGCAATGCAGAAAAATGGGGTTGGTTGAAAACTTATATTCAAGCTGTAACCGCAGCTCAAGCTGCTGATTCTCCATCAGCTTTGGATGAAACTTGTGCTACTGCTGCTTGGCGTTATGCAGCTGGTGCTTTCTTTGTTGATGGTCAACGTGCTTCATGGCCAAAATCTGCTGATTTCTCTATCGCAGGTCAATTAGCATCTTTCCAACCAACTTGGAAAGCTGGTTTCTGTGGTCCTGCTGAATATGCAGAAGGCGAAACAGTTGTTCTTCCAATTCCTTTCAAAGAAGGTGAATCTTTCTTGGGTTGGTTCAAAGAAGCTGATTTCTCTGGCGAAAAAGTAACTGAAATCTCTGGTACAGGCGATGTTGTTCTCTATGCTAAATTTGGTGAATACATCCCAACAGTTGCTGAAGTTATCGCTATGGCTGATGCTACTACAACTAAAGTACAAGGTACTGTATCTTTCGTTGCTGGCAACAATTTCTGGATTCAAGATGCTTCTGCTGCTATCCTTTGCTACGGTGAAAACCACGGCTTGGTAGAAGGCGAATTGGCTACTCTTGCTGGTGAAAAAGTTGTTTCTAACGGTTCTCCAATGCTTAACAATGCAACTGTAGCTGCTAAAGAAGCTGGTAAAGAAGTTGGCGCTCAAACTCTTCTTCTTTCTGCTATCTTGGCTGACTCAGTAAACGGCTTCGCTTCTTACCTCAATGAAGTAGTTTATTTGGAAGGTGTTCTTATCTCTAAATACGAAGAAAACAATGCATTCGTAACAGACGGTTTCAACGAAATCGCTCTTTATGCTTGGGAAGGCGTAACTGCTGACAAATATGCTGTAGGTACAAAAGTATCTGTTAAAGCTGTTCTTGCTATGAACGAAACTCTCCAACTTCGTGGTAAAGAAGCTTGGTTGGCTGCTGCAGCTGCTGCTGGTAAAGATACTTACGAATATCCAGAAGTAGAAGTTGGTGGTTTCAAATTCAACTTCACTAACAACTGGTTGTATTCTGCAAAACTTGGTAACTGGGCTGACAACCGTCCAAACCCACTTGCTGAAGGTTCACGTTCAGTTGTTGAAAAAGATGGTATCCTCTATTTCTCTTACCGCGACAACAACACTCCAGTTGAACAACCTAAACTTGTTCGCGTTGACGCTAAAACTGGTAAAATGCTTGATCCTGTAGTTTATGCTAACTATATCTTCAAAGATAAAACTGGTGCTTGGTTGTTTGGTCCTTACACTGACCTTAAACTCGACAACGAAGGCAACGCTATCACATCTAACCTCCCAACTTCAGGTGGTCCTTTCCAAATTTGGAACGTAGATCTTGCAACAGGTGAAGGTAAACTTATCATCGACCTTGCAACTGATACAGCTAGCTGGTTGAGCTCTCAATTCCCAGAAAACACTACTATCCGTTTGGACCGTATTGGTGTTTATGGTGATATCAATGGCGATGCAACTATTATGTCTGTTGTTTCTTCAGGTGCTGACGTTTACTATTGGAATATCGAAGATGGTGAATGGGATGGCGAAACAGGTTGGATTAAACTTGGTCTTGGCGAAGGTGTTAACGTAGGTGGTGCTCCTGTTATTTGCCCTATCGAAGGTGACTATTTCTATGTTGACGGATTTACAACATATCCTATCTTGTTTGACGCAGATGGTAACGTTGTTGACGCATTCGACGAAGCTCACGAAACTGATAACCTTATGCTTGGTAAAAACGGTGTTGCTCGTTCTCAAGGTCACAATGGTGTAACTGAATTCGAAGTTGATGGCGAATATTACCTCATCATCGCTGGTGATAACACTGTAGGTAGCGCTACAGCTCCTTCTACTTTCGTTCTTTACAAATTTGCTGACGAAAATCGTGCTTTCAAAGGTATGACTCAATTGTATGAATTCCCAATGGAAGGTATGGGTGGCGTGTCTAACCCACAACGCGTTGCTACTTCATTTGCTAAACCAAACGAAGAAGGTACTGCTGTTGAAATTTATGCATTTACTTCTGAAAACGGTTACGGTGCTTATACTTTGTCTATCGAAGGTGCAGCAGAACCTGATGCTGTTGAAAACGTAACTCTCAACTTCAACATCTGGGTAGAAAACAACACTATCGCTTCTGACGTTGAAATCGAAGGTATCTTCACAGTTACTGGTCAAAACGTAACTTCTCTCAATGGTAACCTCGAAGCTGGTGCTTACATCGTTCGCACTGCTGAAGGCGTTGCTAAAATCATGATTAAGTGAGAACAATAAAGCTTGCTTTAATTGTCGAACGAGAATGATTTATTTAAGGTAATGGTTAAATAATATTTATCATTCTTTTATATCATAAAGGGTGGGTGGAATTCCACCTACCCTTTATTTCTTATTTTTTTATTTCTTTTTCTTTTTCTAGGTTATCTATATTTTTCTAGAATTTCTGGTTTCTTGTAGCTATGAAAACAAAATTAACTATTCTATTTTGCATTTTGCATCTTGCATTTTGCATCAATTTATGTGCTGTTGATAATATTGTATTAAATGGTGTATCTTTCTCAGTTGATACTACCGCAGTTTATCCTATTGGTCCAAGTACCAAATATATTGCTATGACTATGACGCGTGCGGATGGCAAATTGTTATATGTCTATCAAACAATAGTTAATCGTACGAACAAATATATATCTTTTGAAGCTCATGTAGGGCGTGATTCTATTTTAGGTGGAGAAGTAATATCTAAGGTAGCACAACGCCATAGTTCTGCTGGGCATCACCTTTTTACAGGCCATAATGGCGATTTTTATGTAACTCAAGGTGATGTCGGACTCCCTACTGCTGCTTGTGTTGTTGACAAACAATTAGCTTATACACCAAATAATTCTCGACCTGTGGCAGCTTATGCAGCAGATGGTACTCCGTATGCGGGTAAATTTAGTTTTAATGGTGCTGCTATTCATGGTGATGATACATTGAAAATAAATCATGTAAACTATAATCGTAATGAAAATGAATTAGTTCTTTATAATCATTTGCAAGGAAAATCTACTCGCACTAATCAATATGGCACTGAAGTGGTTGTTGCCCTTGCCGAAGGTGAAGAGTGGGGTATGAATCGCGATATAAAAGTAGTTGCAACAGAATGTCGTTTTCAACAAGTAGGGGCAGTAATCCCTGAAAATGGAGCTGTTCTTTCTGGTCATGGAACTATGGCTACAGCTCTCAATGCTTTGGCTGTAGGAGATACTATAGTTTTAAGACTTAATACAATCATGAATGGCGAAGAGGTTGCTATCACTAATTGTGTGGGTGGCGATACTCGTGCATTGATGCTCAAAAATGGTGTTGTTGAAACTGCTGAGGTGTGGGACGAACTTCATCCTCGTACAGGTTGGGGCTTTAGTCAAACTGGTGATACTGTGATTTATTGTGTAGTTGATGGCCGTGGTACTTCTATGGGATGCAATACTAAAGCTCTTGCCGAAATTATGCAATCAGCTGGTGCTTATACTGCTATCAATCTTGATGGTGGAGGTTCTTCTTCAATATATATTGACCCATTTGGACCAATGAATCAGTGTAGTGATGGTTATGAGCGTGCTGTTTCTAATGGTATGTTTGTAGTTAATAATGCTCCTGAGGATAATACAATTTCAGCTATATCAGCAAATGTTAATCATGTTAAGTTGCCTGCATACGGAACTTATCTTCCTCATGTGTTTGGATATAATCAATATGGCGCATTGTTAAATACCAATATTACAGGTTTTGAACTCTCTTGTGATGAAACTGTTGGTCATATCGAAAATGGTCAGTTTGTTGCTTCAGGCACAGAAGATGGGTATCTTACAATTACTTACGATGGAGCTGTTGCGAGAGTTCTAATTATAAAAAATAATAATGTGCCTATTGAATTAAGATTAGATTCAGTTATTATTGATAATAAATTTGAATATCCAATAGAAGTGCAAGCTATTATTGGCGTTAATACTCAGTTAGTGCAACCTAAAGCTTTGAATTGGAGTGTTATTGACCAAAATATTTGTAATGTTGAGGATGGTGTGTTGACAGGTATTGCCAATGGTGAAACTTATGTTGTTGGGAATTTAGGTGAATTCAAAGATAGTTTGAAAGTAATCGTTGAAATACCAGAAAATCCTGTTGATACTATTGTAATGAATGATGCGAATGTAGCAACATGGGGATTGAAGAGTTCTTCGACAAAATGGAATACAACTCTTGTTCCAGCAACAGTAACAGATAATGCAAAATTAACATTTACTTTCTCTGCTACTCGTGCTCCGTATATTCAGTTGCTTCCTAAAATGCGTTTGTATAGTTTGCCTAAGCAGATTGCCTTTACATTTAATTCTAATGATGTAATATTTCAAAGTGTTCTTGTTGATGTTCTTGCAAATAATGCTTTGTCATCTACAGTTCTTGAATTTAATAATATTGAATCTAACAAAGAGCAAACTTTGACTATTGATATTGCAGAAACTTTTGACGCTAATGATATTGCAATATATCCACTTTTGTTGAATTATATTAAATTTAATATTTCAGCAGATATAGAGAAAAAAGATCATGTTATTGATATTAAGTCTCTAAAATTGATTTATGATGAGGTGATAGTGGAAATAGAAGATGTAACTGCTATGAATGATTTGGTTGTATATCCAAGTCCAGCAACAGATTATATTGTCGTTGAGGGCAGAGATGGAGACGAGATTTGTGTATATGATTTGGAAGGAAGATGTTTGAGACAATTTGTAATGCACAATACAAAATCAGTAATTGATGTTTCTTCTTTGCCTGCGGGAACTTATATTATCAAGTCTAATGTTGAATCTTGTAAGGTGATAATTAAATAAAGCACTCGAATATTATATCCCTATTTAATACAATATTTATGAAAAAGTTATTGTCTCTTATATTTTGTGCGTTTTGTATTCTACATTCAGCATTTACTCAAGGTACAATGGATATATATGGCGTAACGCGTCAAATAGACACTGTTGAGTATAAGCAAGTTGGTTCGGGTACTATGTATTGTTATGCGAGAATGCCTGAATTATCGCAAGAATTTCATGTGTTGACTATTGATTTGGAAAATCAATATACTGAAATAGAGACATTTTTAGGTAAAGATTGTATTGCTGGTACTGAGTTGGTAACTTCGGCTTGTAATCGTCATACAAGAGAAGGGCATGATGCTTATTGTGGTGTGAATGGGGACTTTTTCAATGTGTCTTCAAATTATGAATATCCACTTGGAATGCCTCGTGGTGGGAGTATTCAGAATGGAGAGGTGCAGGTGGCCCCTTCAAATGAATCATGGTTTTGGGCTTTTGCTACTGTGGATGTAAATAAAAAACCTGTATTGGATTATATGATATTTAATGCTCGTGTAATTATTGATGAGAATAATACATATCATTTTAATCGTGTAAATCAAGCCTGGGAGACATCTGATTTGACACTTTATAATCGTTTTGCTGGAGAAAAGACTCGTCCGTATGAAAATCATGCGGGTTTTGATACTATGGAACGTACTGAAGTCGTTGTTGAACTTGTGAAAGGAGAAAAATGGGGGTTAAATAAACGTACAAAAGTCAAAGTGCGTCGTATAGTAAAAAATATTGATGGAGGCGAGCCTATTGCTGCAGATGAAACTGTTTTGTCAGGAGTGCGTGCTGCGGCTACATTTCTTGATCAACTATCGGTGGGTCAAGAGTTAGAGGTAGAAATGGCAATATTTTGTTCTGATGCATCACAGCCTTTGGTGGAACAGCTTATTGGTGGTAATGCTATGATTTTGCAAAATGGTGAATTGACTGAACGTAATACAGGAGATTCTTATAATTCAATGCCTTATCCTCGTACTGCAATTGGTGCTTCACAAGATGGTCGTTGGTTATATCTTTTTGTGTGCGATGGGAAAGGAGTTGGAGGTTCTGCTGGTTTGACTACAACTGAAGTGTGTGGTATATTGAAGAATGTTGGTGCATATAATATTGTGGGTATGGATGGCGGTGGTTCTGCTGAAATGGTAGTTAATCATGCTATAGTGAATAAACCTGCTGATGGAAATGAACGCTCTGTTGGTAATGGGTGGATGTTAGTTTCTACTGCTCCTGTCGATACTATGATTTCTTATTTGCGTTTCCATAAACATAAACTTAATATTCCAACATATGCAAGTTTTGTACCTCGTGTAATGGCTTATAATCAATATGGAGCTTTATTGGATGATGATGTGCAGGGATTTATACTTGAATGTGATGAAAATATTGGTGTTTGTGAGGGTAATACTTTTATTGCTACATCAACAGAAGCAAAGGGTAATTTAACAGTTAAATTAGGTGATATAGAGTATACTGCACCATTGCAGGTTGTGTTTGCAGATGTTGTTGTACGTCTTGATTCGGTTATAGTAGATCAAAATATTGATTATGCTATTGAAGTGTTGAGTGGTGATATGTTGGTAGATCCAGCAGCATTTGATTGGACTATTGATAATCCAGAAATAGTTTCGATTGATGAAAATGGAATTATGAATGGATTGCAAAATGGTCGGACTATTGTTCGTTGTGAATTAGGAGGCAAATCAGATAGTTTGATTGTAATTTCAGAAGTGAATGACACAATAGGTGATATTTTATTTGATAGTTGTGGGTTGAAAAGTTCTTCGACAAAATGGAATACAACTCTTGTGCCTGCTACTGCAACAGATAATGCAAAATTAACATTTACTTTCTCTGCAGCTCGTGCGCCGTATATTCAGTTGCTTCCTAAAATGCGTTTGTATAGTTTGCCTAAGCAGATTGTTTTTACATTTAATCCTAATGATGTGAAAATTCAAAGTGTTCTTGTTGATGTCCTTGCTAATAACGCTCTATCATCGGTGGTTCTTGAATTTAATGATATTGAACTTAATATGGAGCAAGCCTTGATTGTTGACATAGCAGAAACTTTTGGAGCTAATGATATTGCCATATATCCACTTTTCTTGAATTATTTTAAATTCAATATTTCAGCAGATACAGAGAAAAAAGAACATGTTATTGATATTAAGTCTTTACAGTTGATTTATGATGAGGTGATAGTGGAAATTGAAGATGTAATCGATATGAATGATTTGGTTGTATATCCAAGTCCGGCAACAGATTATATTGTTGTTGAGGGCAGAGAGGGAGAAGACGTAAAAGTGTATGATTTGGATGGAAGATGTTTGAGACAATTTGTAATGCACAATACAAAATCAGTAATTGATGTTTCTTCTTTGCCTGTGGGAACTTATATTATAAAATCTAATGCAGCATCTTGTAAGATGATAATTAAATAATTGATATTTTTATGAAAAAAAATCTGACTTTATTTTGTGCATTATGCATAATTCAATGTATATTTGCTAAAAGTATTGTTGTTACTCAAAAAACATCAGAGTCATATATTGGTAATATGACGCAAGCGTGTGAGTGGAAGTTATCGCATAAAAATATTGAGGTTGTGAACCATTTGAAGTATTTTGAAGTAAAGAAAAGCGGGGAAGTTGTTGCATTTTTCGATCCTGTTAATATAGATAGAAATTCACTCTATATATGGGTGGAATTATCTCCTAATGGAAAGATGTTATTGTTTACTACTTCGGATCAAGGGGTATTTATTTGTAATCTAAAAGGAGATATACTTTATAAATTTGGGCGTGGAGTAACTGCTACAAATTGGTGGAATAATAGGTATATTGTAGGGATGATTGAAAAGGATAATGGTGTGGACTTTTTGAAGTCAGATCTTGTTATGATTGATATCAAAACGGGAGAGAAAATACAGATTCAAACGGAGGAGGAAATAGCTCTTTATCCATGTGCTAATAAACCATATTTAGAATATTTTACACCAGATAATACTAAGTATACAATTAAATTAAAAATAAGGTAATTAAAATTTTAAGCTTATGAAAAAGATTTTACTTCTTTTTGCTTTGGTTGTTTTGTCATTTGCGACATTTGCACAAAAAACAACTAAGATTTACATCAATCCAGGTCATGGTGGCTGGGGAGGCGATGATCGCTATCAAGCTTTACCACCTTATGGCAAAGTTGCTTCAGAACTTGATACACTTGCCTTTTGGGAATCGTCAAGTAACCTTGATAAAGGTCTTATTCTTTATCACATGCTTGATTCATTGAATCAAATTCCAGGTGAGGATGGTTGGGAATTTATGATTTCTCGTACGTTGAATAGAGAGGAGGACGATCGTAATCTTTCGGAAATTGTAGCAGAGAGTAATGCATTTAATTCAAATTTTATGTTGTCAATACACTCTAATGCAGGTAATCCATCTAACTATCCTTTGATGCTCTATTCTGGTGTGGATGAAGGAGATGATTTGAATGCTTATAGTCACAAAGTTACAGAGGTAAATAATGCCGAAGGCCGAGCAGTAAGTAAAATGATAGGTGATAATATTCGTAATTTATCGCTTGTCCCATGGACTAATGCTATGCAGCTTCGTGGTGATAAGACGTTTGGTAAGAAAGTTATGGGATGGAGTAATGGTTATGGCGTATTGCGTAATCTTACAACTCCTGGGCTTATTTCTGAAGGTCGTATGCATGACTATGCTCCTGAGACATATCGTCTTATGAACCATGAATATCGTTGGTTGGAAGCTTGGCATTTTTTGCATGCATTTGTTCATTATTATAAAGGCCGTACGTTGAAAACAGGTAATATTGCAGGAGATGTTCGTGATATTTTTATTTCAGTAGAAGAGCTTGAAGCATACGGTAAATTAGGTAAATATTTCCGCAGAAATACTCGTGATGCTTTGATGCCATTGAATGGAGCTAGCGTAAGACTTATTCAAAATGGAGATACTATCCGTCGTTATCAAACTGATGAATATTTTAATGGTTTTTGGTTATTCGGAAATCTTGAGTCAGGAATATACGAAGTTTCTATCATAAAAGAAGGTTATCATGAACAAGTTAAAGAAATTGAAGTTAAAGCAGATGAAACAACATATGTAACATATGATTTGCAGGCAGTAAGAAATACTCCTCCTGCAGTAGTTTCGTTTACTCCTGCTAATAATATAAAAGATTCTATTGCTTGTGCAACTCCTATTACTATTGATTGGAATTGGAGTATGAACCGTGAGGTTACGGAGGCTGCTATTTCTATTGAACCTGCTATTGAAGGTTCTTTCTCGTGGGAAAATTATGGAACTCGTTTAGTGTTTACTCCAACACATCCATTTAAAGGTAATACTCTTTATACAGTGCGTATTGCAACTACAGCTTCCCATCCAGATACTGTTTATGCTAATACTTTACAAGAAGAGTATGTATCTCAGTTTTTGACTGAATCATATGATAAACTCAATCTTTTGACTGTTTCTCCTAATACACAACAAACGCCATTGCGTCCTACTTTCTTTTTGATGTTTGACTCTAAATTGAGTTCTACTGAATGTATGGACCGTATTTATGTTGTAGATGAAAATGATTCTATTTTAGAGAAGGTTGCTCGTTCGCAAGAATGGAATAAAGCAGGTGATTATGGTACATATAAATTTGATGTGTCTGCAGATCTTACAAAAGATAAAACATATAAAATAGTGTTGGATGAATATGTACAAAATCGTGATGGTATTACTATTCGTGAAAGACGCGAAATACCATTTTATCCAGTAGAATTTAGTGAGCCATTGTTGGATAAGGCACTTGATTGTTCGGCAGTAGCATTTACTTATAATGCGACATTGAGTAAAGGTGTTAAATCAGCAAAAGGAGCAACTAATACTAAAACAGTGTTGTTCTCTAAATCTAATGCGTTGACTTATAAATTTAATGAAGATGAAGCAATCGTTGAATATTCTTTAACTTCTCCTATTGCAGTAGAAAATAGTACAGAATTGGCTATGCCATTAAAAGGTGATTTTACTCATAACAATTTGCAATTGAAATATATTAATGAGGATGCAACGGATTCTGTTTATATTGATTGGTTGATTCTTAATAGTGTTAACTGGTACATTTATAATGTGAAAGTAGAGGATCTTCCTGCAGATGGTAAGCAATGGTATTTGTCGGCTATTGCTGTTGAAAAGACTGAACATCCAGCAAGCTCATTTGATGGAGAGATTTATATAGAAAATATTTATTTTGGTAATGTACCTATCAATGTAGAGCAAGTGATTGGTGAAGGTGTGAAAGTTTGGCCTAATCCTGCAACAGAATTTATTTATGTAGATGCTCCTGAGAATGCTCTTGTTGAGGTTTATTCTGTAGATGGTCGTTTGCTTGCATCTATGCCTGCAATTAATGCTACATCGGATATTAATGTGACTCGTCAAGTGGAAGTTAATTCTTTGACTTCTGGTGTTTATGTAGTTACTATTACAACTACAGAAGGAACACAGTCACTTAAATTTGTGAAAGAATAATAAAATTGTTTTCAATAAAAAAGGCTGTACCATTCGGTGCAGCCTTTTTTGTATGTATATGTGTGAGTTAGAATTCGGATGTGAAGTGGAAGCGGATTTTTGGGAAGTCGGATTGTGCCATTTGGAGCAGATAACCACTTTCGGCGAGGAATACGTCGCGGCCATCTTTGTCGACTGCCATGTATTGGAATTTGCGACGTTTGAAGTTTTCGAGTTCGGCAGGGTCGTCGGATTCAATCCAGCATGCTTTGTAGAGAGACATTGGTTCCCAACGGCATTGTGCGCCATACTCGTGGAGGAGGCGGTATTCTATTACTTCGAATTGGAGTTGACCTACAGTGCCGATGATTTTGCGGTTGTTGTTTTGATGGGTAAATACTTGTGCCACACCTTCGCCCATGAGTTGGTCGATACCTTTTTGGAGTTGTTTTGTCTTCATTGGGTCGGCATTCTCGATGTATTTGAACATCTCTGGTGAGAAGCTTGGCAGACCTTTGAAGTGAAGATTTTCGCCCGAAGTGAGAGTGTCGCCAATTTTGAAGTTGCCTGTATCAGGGAGACCGATGATGTCGCCTGCAAAGGCTTCGTCGACAGTTTCTTTCTTCTGAGCCATGAAGGCTGTAGGAGCAGAGAAGCGGAACTGCTTGCCGAGGCGCATGTGTTTGTAGTTGACGTTGCGCTCGAATTTGCCTGAACAGATTTTGACAAAGGCAATACATGAACGGTGGTTAGGGTCCATGTTGGCGTGTATCTTGAACACGAAGCCTGTGAATGGTTCTTCGTGTGGGTCAACTGTACGTTCGACAGCATCGACTGGTAGTGGTGCTGGTGCGATATCCACGAAGCAGTCGAGAAGCTCTTTCACACCGAAGGTGTTGAGGGCAGAACCGAAGAATACAGGAGCTACGTCGGCAGCGAGATAGTCCTTTACGTCGAATGGGTCGTAAACACCATCGATGAGTTCGATGTCGTTGCGGAGTTGTTCTGCATCGTCTTCGCCCACCATATTGTCGAAGTCGGCAGAGTGGATGTCAACGGCGATGGTTTCAGAAACCTTTTGTTTATTAGGTGTGTAGAGGTTGAGTTTGTCTTGGTATATGTTGTAAACGCCCTTGAACTTGATGCCTGAGTTGATAGGCCAAGAGAGAGGGCGCACTTTGATGCCGAGTTCGGCTTCGAGTTCGTCGAGGAGGTCGAAAGGGTTTTTACCTTCACGGTCCATTTTGTTGACGAAAATCATTACGGGAGTTTTGCGCATAGTACAAACTTGCATGAGTTTGCGAGTTTGCGCTTCGACACCTTTGGCAGAGTCGACTACGATGATAACGCTGTCGACAGCAGTGAGTGTGCGGAAAGTGTCTTCGGCAAAGTCCTGGTGACCAGGAGTGTCGAGGATATTGATTTTGAAGTCGCGATATTCGAAGCCCATCACGGAAGTGGCAACAGAGATACCACGTTGTTTTTCGATTTCCATCCAGTCGGAAGTGGCAGTCTTTTTGATTTTGTTAGACTTTACGGCACCAGCTACGTGGATAGCACCACCGAAGAGAAGGAGTTTTTCGGTGAGAGTGGTTTTACCCGCATCGGGGTGAGAGATGATTGCAAATGTGCGACGTCGGTTGATTTCGTTTTCGTACATAATTTATTCAATGCACAATGCTTAATGCATAATGCACAATTATTTGATTATTATTAGATTAGGCTAATAAGCCTAATTGGGCAAATTAGATTTATTTTGGAAATGCAAAGTTACGAAAAAAAGTTGAGATGTGAAAGATGGGGAGTGAGTGTTTTTTGGGTGATGGTGAGCATTGCTTTATAGTATGTTTATAGTATATTTATCCTATATTTATAGTATGTTTATAGTATATTTATAGTATATTTATAGTATGTTAAAGATTGCTGTTAGTATGGGTTCTGCGTCAGTTTAGTTGAAAGAAATGTTTGTTCGCCCCCGATGGGGACGAGAGATGAGGTAGTTATTTGTCCGCAGG
>JAFYMM010000298.1 GCA_017550055.1 Paludibacteraceae bacterium | reverse complement strand
TAGTGGAAGCGGTAGAGCTGTTGTCGAAGCAACGTAATGATTTTGAATTGGTAATGGTCGGAACGGGGCAAGATATATTCTTCACTCGTTGTTTGGCTGATAATTATAATTTAGTTGGTAGAGGATTTGTGCAATTTGTGGGCGAGCAAACACCTCAGCAGGTGAAAGAGTGGATGGATGCATCTGATTGTTTTGTGTTATTTTCTAACTACGAAACAGCCGCAGTTGTGCTAGAAGAGGCTGCTGCATGTGGATTGCCAATAATTTCAACGCCTGTGGGTATCGCCGAAGAGTTGATTGATGATACCACTGGTGCTATCGTGCCAGTGAAAGATATAAAATCATTGGTCGAAGCTATGTCGGCAATGATAGATAATGTAGGAAAATACGATTCAAAAAAAATAAGAGAGAAGGCAGAGAAATATAGCTTTGATAGAGTGGGACGTCAATTGGTAGAGATATATAAAAAGGTAATAAAATAGTTGTGCATTGAATAAGTATGGCTGTAGAGAACATAGGTAAGCGCGATTTGATATGGGCAATGTTGGCTACGCTGTTCCGTATCGGTTCGGGGGTATTACTATTCCCGATGGTGCTTAGTATGTTGCCATCTGAAACAGTGGGTGTGTGGACTATCTTCACTTCGGTGACGTTGATAACAGGCATTCTCGATTTTGGATTCAATCAGTCATTTGCGCGTAATATATCGTATGTGTTCAGTGGTGTGCGTTCGTTGAAACGCGATGGTCATGAATATGTGGCAGATGCCGAAAATGAGAAGATTGATTATGTTTTGCTGAAAAATACCATAGGGGCAATGCGCTATTTCTATTCGCATATGGCATTGATACTCTTTGTGTTCTTGGCAGTAGGTGGCACTTTCTATATGTATAGTTTGATGCAAAATTACGGTGGCGATGTGCGTGAGATATATGTAGCATGGGCAATAGTTTGCATTGTTAACAGCTATAATCTTTACACTCTCTATTATGATTCTCTCCTTAGTGGACGAGGACTCATAAAGCGTAAGAATCAGATAGTTTTAATTGGCAATGTGGCATATCTTGCGTTGGCAGTAGTGCTGTTGTTGTGTAGATTAGGTTTAGTGGCTATTGTTTCTGCTCAATTAGTTTCTGTATTGATAATTAGGGAGATGAGCCGTCGCTCTTTTTATTCAACTGACATTAAAAATGGATTAAGCAATGTCGCAGAAGGCGAATATAAGTCGGTGTTGAAAGCTATAGTGCCTAATGCCGTGAAGCTTGGTTTAGCATCGGTGGGTGGTTTTTTGACTTTCAGACTTAGCACTTTCGTGGGTCCAATGTATATTTCACTTTCTGATATGGCATCATTTGGCATCACTCTGCAATTGCTCTCTGTTGTGTCGTCGTTGGCATTGCTCTATACTAATGTCTATTTGCCAAAAGTATTTCAGTGGCGTGTAGAGAATAATATAACTCAAGTTCGTCGCACATTTCGCCTATCTATGTTACTAGTATTTATAGCATTTATAAGTGGTGGCTTACTGATAAGTCTATTGGGCAATTGGGCATTAGATGTTTTGGGTAGTGACACTCAATTATTGGCAGGTGGACTATTGGCGTTCTTGGTGTTGCATTACTATTTAGAGACTAATATGGTGAATGCCACCGAATATTTGTTGGCAAAGAACGAAGTCCCTTTCTACAAACGCTATCTTGTGTCGGGTGTTGTAACTGTGATATTGCTCTTTGTTTTTGTTGGATATTTGGGCTTAGGAGTATGGGGAATTATTGCTGCGCCAATGATTTCGCAGTCTATTTTGCAGTATTGGAAGTGGCCATACGAAGTATATAAAGAGTTGAAATCTTAAAAAAAGTATAAAAACGGCATATATGTCGTCAAAAATTTGTAACTTTGCAAGTTGTTTATAATATAAATTATGTTTATGAAAATCAATAAATTAACATTTGGTGCATTTGCTGTATTGGCAAGTGTAGTCGTTTTGTTTGCTTCTTGTACAATTAAATGTGAGCAAAAATCAGAAAAACCACAACAATTGGTAGAAACTTCAAAGCCTGAAGGTGTAATCGTGGAGCGTCTTGCACGCATCGACTCTGCATTCCAACGTATGGTCGACCAACAACTTATGCCTCAAGCAGTAACAATGATGGTGCACAAGGGTCAAATCGTGCATTACAAAGCTTATGGTTGGCGTGATATTGAAAATCAAATTCCTTGTGAACGTACAGACATTTTTCGTATGGCATCGCAAACTAAAGCTATTGCTGTATGCGCACTTATGACTTTGTGGGAGCAAGGTTTGTTCCAACTTGACGAACCAATCAAAAAATATATCCCTGCGTTCGAAAATCCACAAGTGTTGGAAACTTACGACAAAGCAACAAACACTTGGACTACTAAACCAGCATCGCGCGACATCACTATTCGCGACCTTATGACACACACTTCCGGTATTTGCTATGCTGGCTATCATTGGGATATCATGAAGGCTTGTGGCGTGCATCCTCTCAACTCTTTGGATTCAATTCCACTCGAAGAGATGGTCAATCGCCTCGCTAAAACTCCGTTGAAACACAACCCAGGCGAGCAATTCACATACAGTATGAATATCGAAGTGCTTGGTCGTTTGGCTGAAATTCTTTCAGGCAAACCAATCGATGTGTTCTTGAAAGAGACAATCTTCGACCCACTTGGCATGGAAGATACATACTTCTATCTCCCAGAAGACAAAGTAAATCGTTTGGTTAAACTTTATACTTATCCAAAGGGTGGTCCTCTTCAATTAAGCACTCACGAACTCTATCAAACATACCCATATAGCGGAGCAAAAGTATATTGTTCTACAGGTGCAGGTTTGAGTGGTACAATCCTCGACTATGCAAAATTCTGCCAAATGATTCTCAATGGTGGTGAGTTCAACAATCACCGCATCCTCGGTCGTAAAACAATCGAAATGATGATGCGTAATAACGTGAAAGACCTTCGTGGCGACATCGGTTTTGGTCTTGCATGGGACACATATCGCGAAGAATTCTTGTGGCGCACACCGCTTAGTGAAGGCTCAGCTCGTTGGGGTGGTATGTTTGGCACTGACTATATCATCGACCCTAAAGAAGAGACAATCGTATTGATGTATGTCAACTTCCAACACAATGGCACAGGCGTTAATTTCAAAGAATTGATGCACAACACAGCTTATCAAGCACTCCAATAAAATATCATATTCAATACACACTTTCATTGTGTATTGAATATTTTTATATTCCTTTGTTTTACCTTACTTTCTCCATAGGTGCTTCATAGGATAACCATACCTTCACAATACCCACTCACAGTGTGTATTTAAATATAAAAATTAAATATTATGTTCTTAAGTTTATCACAATTTGACTTTTTCTTGACTATCATGGTTGCGATAGCCGTGGTAGTATTCATCGCTCTCTATTTTGTAGAAGCAGGCTATGGCAAAATGATTTCAAGCAAATGGGGTCCTGCTATCAACAATAAAGTAGCTTGGGTATTGATGGAATGTCCAGTTTTCATCGTATTGCTCTATATGTGGATGCAATCTGACCGTCAGTGGGATGCAGCTCCATTCGTGTTTTTCCTTTTGTTCGAATTGCACTATTTTCAACGTTCGTTCATCTTCCCAATTATCCTTAAAGGTAAAAGCAAAATGCCTATCGCAATCATGGCTATGGGTATGGTGTTCAACACATTGAATGGTTTCATGCAAGGCGAATGGATTTTCTATCTTTCGCCAGAAGATATGTACACACCTGAGTGGTTGGCTACACCACAATTCATCATCGGTACATTGGTTTTCTTCGCAGGTATGGCTATCAATCTCCACTCTGATCATGTCATTCGCAACCTCCGCAAACCTGGCGACACAAAACACTATCTTCCTAAAAAAGGTATGTATCGTTATGTGACATCAGCCAACTATTTCGGCGAAATCGTAGAATGGACAGGTTTTGCAATCCTCACATGGAGTATGTCTGGTGTTGTATTTGTTCTTTGGACAATGGCTAACCTCGTGCCTCGCGCAAATTCAATCTACAAAAAATATAAAGTTGAATTCAAAGACGAATTCGATGAAAAGAAACTAAAACGAGTATTCCCTCGCATATATTAATTCATAATTCATAATGCATAATTTATAACTATAAATCCTATTTTGGATTGTGCATTGTGAATTGTGCATTTTGCATTGATAAAATTATGTCAAATCTATTTACTCCTTATCAATTAGGCCCTATCACATTGCGCAACCGTACTATTCGTTCGGCTGCCTTTGAGAATATGGCGTATAACAATCGTCCTTCTGAGGATTTATATAATTATCACACTGCTGTTGCACGTGGTGGTGTAGGTATGACAACTGTTGCCTATTGTGCAGTCAATCGTAGTGGTGTTAGTTTCGATGGTCAACTCTGGATGCGTGAAGAGATTATTCCTGAGCTAAAACGCCTTACTGATGGCATCCATGCCGAAGG
>JAFYMM010000297.1 GCA_017550055.1 Paludibacteraceae bacterium | reverse complement strand
GGTAGAGCACCAAGGTCTTTGTTGGACATTGCGACAATAGGGCGAGCGAGCATGATTTGTTCGTAATCTTCGTGTTGGGTTAGTGCGGCGGCCAGAGCCAATAGGGTCTTGCCCGTGCCAGCACGTCCTGTGAGGGCAATTAGTTGTATTTCAGGGTCGAGCAAGATGTCCATAGCAAAGGTTTGTTCGGCATTGCGAGGCTCGATGCCGAAATTGCGAGACTTGTTGACACGACGGATGACACCTTCGCTCGCAACGTGGCGTGCTAAGACGCTAGCACGGTTGCTTTTCAGCACAAAGCACTCATTTGCAGTGATATCGTGTTGGAAATTGAAGTTGTCGGTGTCGAGGCCACCTTTTTCGGCATATAATTTATCAATCAATTCAGGTTCGATATTTTCGAAAGTTTCATAATCCTTTTCGAAGATGTCGACACTCGTTACCTTGTCGGTGATATAATCTTCGGCTAAACATCCTACGGCACGTGCTTTCATCCTCAAATTCACATCCTTAGTGACAAGTACGGTTTTTTGTTTTGGATGTTTTTTAGCTACGGAAATAGCAGCACCTAATATATAATGGTCGGCGGTGCGTTCGGTGAAAGTTTGATTCAACTCCTCAGGCCACTCGTTTGTAGGCAAAATGTAGAGGCGACCCTTTCCTTCGCCCAACGCAGCCCCTTTGGTTACAAAATCTTTGCTTTCAACGACTTCGTCAAGTTCACGTGCAAATTGGCGAGCATTGAAATTGATTTGGTCGTTGCCCTTTTTGAACTTATCCAACTCTTCGAGTACAACCATTGGTAGATAGATGTCGTTCTCTTCAAAGTTGTAGATTGCCTTGAAATCATGGAGTACCACGTTAGTATCCAAGATGAAATTCTTTTTTGTTCCCATAGTAATAGATGTTTTTGGTAGAGGTTTGATATAATTTTTTGTTTCTCACGGAATACACGGAATTTTATTATTTTTCCTTTTTTTCTTTCGATTCGCTCTTTGACTACGTCAAAATCGCTCAACGGATAGCACGGAATTTATATTAAACTTATGTTTTTCGGTATTCGCTTGTAAAGTTACAAAAAAATAATTATTTTTGCACCAAAATTTAGAAAAAAATCTTAATACACAATTATGGACTACAATAAAGCAATAGAAATACTTTATAATCAAGCACCTATGTTTCAAAATGTGGGTAAAAAAGCATATAAAACAGGATTAGAAACAACGCATGAATTAGACGAAATATTTCAACATCCACATCGCAAATTTCGTACAATCCACGTAGCAGGCACTAATGGGAAGGGTAGTTGTTCGCATCTTTTGTCGGCAGTATTGCAAAAAGCAGGTTATAAAGTTGGGCTTTATACCTCGCCACACCTTAAGGATTTTCGTGAACGAATACGTATAAATGGCGAAATGATTGCAGAAGAGGCAGTTTGTGAGTTTGTGGAATTGGCACAACCGATTATAGCAGAACTTCAGCCTTCGTTTTTTGAAATTACAACAGCAATGGCGTTCCGCTATTTTGCTCAGCAGGAGGTAGATGTGGCAGTTATTGAAGTAGGTCTTGGTGGGCGTTTGGATTGTACTAATATCATAAATCCAGAAATTAGTATTATTACAAATATAAGTATAGACCATACCGACCTGCTCG
>JAFYMM010000296.1 GCA_017550055.1 Paludibacteraceae bacterium | reverse complement strand
GCTTGAAAGCAAGTATTGTAGAACGCAACTGTTTAGGCGAAGCAATTAGCTCCACCTCGGCAAAATGGCGTTTCAACAAGATACTCAACGCCGAACGAATGCCATCATTATCATCAACTACTAATATTCGGGCTTTTGTCATAATATTATCTCCCACAGATTGCACAGATCTTCACTGATATTTCTTCTTTTTTTAGATTCGCTTGTTTTTGACTTTGCCAAAAACTCGCTCTACAGAAGACACAGATCCATGCAGAATTTTATATCAAACTATCTTGTATATAATATGTGCAAAGTTACTCTTTTTCAAGATAACAACCAAACATTTTTCAAACTTTTGTAATAAATCCAAACCAAAATCGACTCATTTTTGTAATAAATCCAAACCATTCTCCACACAAAAACGTGCAGAGAATGGTCAACAATCTGTAATCTGTAATCTGAATTCTTTTCTGTGCGTAGTGATTCGACTGGGTTGGCTGAGGCGGTGCGGAAGGTGGCGAGTGTGACGACGAGGGTTGTCACGAAAAGTACAGCCAACAGCGCCACCACAAACACCCACCAATGTATCGGTGCACGATAGGCAAAGGTGCTATAAGAGTAGTCGGTTATGAAATAACTAATTGGTGTGGCAATGCAGAAACAGATAGAGACAAGGATAAGAAATTTACGATTGAACATCTGCAATATTTCACCAATAGTAGCTCCATTGACACGACGGATACCAATCTCCTTACGGCGATATTGCGTTTCGAAAATCACCAATCCCAACACACCCATCAACGAAATGATAATTGCTAATAGAGTGAATAGTGATATAGTAGTAGTGAGTTGTTGTTCTTTCTTGTAATTTTCACCCAACTCCTCATCAAAGAAATTAATCTTCACCTTTTGACCACCATAATCAGGCAGAATCTTGTCGGTGGTAGAGCGGATTACATCAAAGACTGCTTTGATGTCGGCATTTTCGATAGTACGCACAGTGAGGTGAGGCGTAGTATAATATCTACTTTGAAGTTCAATGCTATAAATATAGAAAGCAAAAGCTTGACTTTCGGACTGCAATGGTAAATAGTGAAAATCTCGGCAAAAACCTACAGGCGGATGAGGTGTGCCATTCCATGCTATTTGCTCATCAAGTGTTAGATTATATTTCTTTTTAGCATATTCATTAAGAATAATTGCACCCTCACCTTTTTCGTCAGAAGGAAGGAAATCACGACCTTCTACAATCTCAATACCCATCATTTGCAAGAAGTTCCATGAAACTGGCAATACTGTAATGGACATATTCTCACCATTGTGCCAACGCCCCCACTCCATACGAAAATCTGTTACCATAGGACCTTGAGACCAAGCAACATCCTTAATATTTGGATTCTTCAGCAATTCGCTATTGAAAGCATCACGCTCATCTATATTATTAAGAGGAATATTAGCAGTAATTAAGCACTCTTTATCAAAGCCCATATCAAAATTCATCATATAAGAATGTTGCAATTTGAGGAAAATAGCACAAATAATAAATACTATTGAGACAACAAATTGTAAACCAATCAAAGCATAACGCAGGGTTTTACCTTTTTGAGTCATACTGAATGAACCTTTAATAGCAAAAGCAGGAGAAAAAGAGGTGGCATACAAAGCAGGATATAAGCCAGCAACTAAAGTCATCAATATAGAAATTACAGCAGTGAGTATTACAACAGTTAAATTTTGTGTAAAATCTAATCCACATGAAATAAAATTGGCATATTCAGATGATTGGAATAGTTTGACAATCGCAGCAGCTAACGCCAAAGAAATAATGACTAATACAACAGACTCAAACAAAAACCGCCCGACCAATGCAGAGCGCGAACTGCCAAGAATTTTGCGAGTATTGACTGCTCGGATACGCATTGGCACTTGAGCAAAAAAGAAATTGACAAAATTGATAAGAGAAATTATCACAATAAGTATTGCGACACAAAGTAGAGTTATTGTAGAAGTTTTGTTACCTGTGGTTTGCCCTACCGAATATTCCAACTTATCAGAGTAATATAAATCGCTCAATGGCAACAATGGGCAATACAAATCATCGAGAAAAGCCTCCATTTTTGCAAATTGCGCATTAAGAGTAGAATCGCCATAGTCCATACTGCGATAGCGAGCTATTTGTTCGCTTGAAGCCTCAATATAGCGAGCAGTTATCATCTCTTCGCAAAGTGCTTTATCATCGGAAGAATTTAACTTAACAAAATAGCAATATGACCAATTGCTTGTACTGTAAAGGTCTTGAGTTTCGAGTTGATTACAACGAATTATCTCGATATTTTGAAGGTCACTTGCAATAGGAAGGTCTTCGTAAATAGCACATATTGTGAATGGATATATTTCACCCCAACATTCTATATTAATCACACTATCGACACCAACACCTAAACGGTTGGCTGCCTGCTGGCTAATAGCCACATAACTGTCGGTTGCTATGTTTGCGACAGAGCCAGCAATAACATTTATACCAAATACCTCAAAGGATTTAGAGGTCATTTGTGCCACATAGGCAGCATGAGTCAAAGCATTATTGCCTTCACCTACAATAACATAGTTTTGATTTATGTCATCCAATTTTGCTACTGCATACGCCTCAACATAAGGATTTTCTGTCAATAGCAATTCAGCATGAGGGCGACAAAGAAACGATTGCAATTTATCTTCATTATATTTTGGTACAGTCATGAGATAAACACGCTCGGAATCGGGAATGGAACGGTTATAGGTGAGATCGTAATGGACCTGAACGAGTATGATGTAGAGAGCCGCAAAGGCGACTGTCATACCGAGGATATTTAATAATTTTGAAAACTTCATACGAGTTGAGAGTTGAAAGTTGAAAGTTGAAAGTTGAGAACCCCCTCCGCCCTTTGGGCTCGTCCCCCTAAAACAGGGGGACAATACTAAGGGATTACACGGATTTTGAGGTATTATAATTCATTGCGAACATCGGCTACTATTTCGCCAT
>JAFYMM010000295.1 GCA_017550055.1 Paludibacteraceae bacterium | reverse complement strand
ATGTACCTATTCGCACGAGGGTGAGCGTGGTATGTTCGGCTTTTTCATGGCGAGTAGCGAAGTCGATATTTACGAGAGCATCGAGTTCGGTAACAATGATGTCGATATTGTCGCAACCGATGCCATGAGATACGCAAGAGAGGCGACGTCCACGATATGTGCCTGTGATGGTGTGAAATTCGCGACTTGAGATATCACATTCGATAGAGTCAAAATGTGACGCAATGAGGTCAACGCGTTTAGGGTCGCCACAAAGGATGATTGTGGTGGCTATTTGGTCGGGACGAACATGAAGATGAAATATTGAGCCGTCGTTGTTGATGATTAGCTCAGACGCTGGGATTGTACGCATAGTGTTTATGTTTTTTTTGACAGAATGACAGAAAGACAAATTATTTCTTTTACATACGCCTTGCTACGTCTGCGACGTATCTTGGCAGAATAATGATAAATCTATCGGCATTTGTATTTGTTAGTAGACATAAAGACAGGAGAACATGTCTTTGTGTATATTACTTGGCAAAGTTAGTGATTTTAGTTTGGATGTGCAAGATTTGTGCTGAAAAGTTGTATTAATAAATAAAAAAAAGGAGACTAAGGTAAGTCTCCTTTTTAGTTTAGAATAAAATCACATACTGGGGTCGTACCGTCAGTCTTGGCTACATGATAGGCTGCAGCGAATGATAGTAAGAAGTTGACTGATGATTGTTTTGGTGATACGAGTTGTGATTTTTTAGGTTTAGTTAGAGTAGATTTTTTTATCATAGGCAGTTTTTGTAGTTATTAATGATTAGTTATTAGTGCATAACGATTGATTTGTATGATAATAACGGCCTATGATGTGGTTTTATTGTGTGGATAATGAAATTTTTATTAAATATTTTTTAGTTATTCATTATCATTAATTTACGCGATTCATTTTGTGGTGTTCGCCACGGAGGAACCAGTTGATGTTGTCGCAACAGCAATGGCACATAGCGATGCGGCCATCGATTGTACCTGTGCCGATGTGAGGAGAGAGGACTACGTTGTCGAGTTCGAGGAGTTCAGGTGTTACCTTAGGCTCGAATTCATATACATCGAGAGCAGCACCATAGAGATGACCACTACGGAGATGGCGCACGAGGGCAGCTTCGTCGATGTGGGCACCACGGGCTGTGTTGATGAGTACAGCACCTTGTTTCATCATAGAGAGGGTGTCTTCGTTGATAATATGGTGCGAATCAGGAGTATAAGGTAGGTTGAGAGATACGAAGTCGGAAGTGCGCAATAGGGTTTCGAGGTCGACGTATTGAGCATTGTAGCGTTGTTCGATTTCTTCAGGAAGGCGACGGCGGTTGTTGTAGATAATTTTCATGCCACAAGCAACGGCACGACCTGCGATTGATTGTCCGATGTTGCCCATACCAATGATACCTAGTGTTTTACCATAGATAGCGATGCCGAGATTATTCATTACGCCAAATTCGATGTCGGAATTAGGTTGACGCATACGGCGGTCGAGTTCGGCAGTGCGGTGGCAGATGGCTAGCATGAGGGTGAAGGCATGTTCGGCAGTAGGTTCGATGACCGGACCAGGAGTGTTGGTTACGGGGATGTCACGGTCGCGAGCAGCTGCGATATCTACGTTGTTGAAGCCTACGCCAAAGTTGGTAATTAACTTGAGGTTAGGGGCAGATGCAATCATTTCGGCTGTGATTTTATAGTCGAAAGTTGAGAGAAGTATATCGGCATCAGCCAAACGAGTAGTTAATTCATCGGGTGTGAATTTTGCGTTTTCGGGCATAATTATGTTATGCTCGCTAATAGATGTAAAGCCTTCGATAGGCAATTGGGTAGTGAGTAGGATATTCATAAATATTTAAATTTTTAGACATAATGACATAAGAACATATTTTTTCTTTACATATACCTTGCTACACCTATGGTGTATCTCGGTAAAAGAATGACAGACCTTTCGGCGTTTGATTATATTTGTTTTGGTTTATATAATCGGTATTTTCTTTTGATTTCTAATTTTTCTATGTTGCCAAAATTGATTAAAAGACCATTATTTATATTGGTGATGTTTAGATAATTTACTAATTGCATTTCGTGGGCTGGAATTATTTGTGTAACAGATTTTATTTCAACAACAACACTATTTTCAACTAATAAATCTAGTTTAAATTCGCCAATTGTTCTATTTTTGTAGGTTACGGTTAAAGGCTTTTGTGATTCAACCTTTAATCCTAAGTCTTCTAATTCAACTATTAATGCATTTTCATATATAGATTCTAAATAGCCTGGCAGAAAATTATCTCTTACTCTATATGCTGCATCTATAATTGTTTTTATTAGTTTTTCTATATCTATTATTTGGGTATTATAATTTGTCATTTTTTTGCTGAGATAAAACTTAGTTTTAGCGAAGTATACGTTATAATAAAATAAATTTGTCTTTATGTCATTCTGTCTAAAAAATAGATTTAGTGTGTTATTTTGAACATTATTTCGCGGAGTAGGTCGCGTTGGGAGGTGCCTGTGTCGCCGAAACCCTTGCTTCGCACGTCGAGTTCGCGTATGAGGCCTATGGCATAGAGCGTACGAGCAGAATTGTAGATTGTGGCTGCATGTTGGTAGTCTTTTACGAAATAAGGGTTGATACCTAATTCGGCAGCTACGTTAGGTTGTGATTTGTCGCGCAACGAGTGGTAGAGCAGTAGGTTAGAGAAGAAGTTGAAGACTACGGTTGTGGTTACTACGATAGGATTGTTTTTAGGGTCCTTGGCAAAGTGGTCGATGATGCGGTTGATTTTGAGTATGTCGCGGTCGCCAATGGCTTTGACAAGTTCGAAGTTGTTGTAGTCTTTAGATATGCCGATGTTGCGTTCGACCATAGCGGAGTCGATGCGACGAGTTTCGTGGTTTTCGAGGAGAATGAGTAGTTTGTCGACCTCGTTTACGATTTTACTGAGTTGAGTGCCAAGGAATTCGGCAAGGAGATTGGCTGCTTTTGGTTCGATGTCGGCATTGTGTTCGCGCACGTAGGCAGTAATCCAAGATGGGATTTCGTTGTCGTATTTGCGTTTAGATTCGAACAAGATGCCATTGGCAGCTATGTCTTTAACGAATTTTTTGCGACCATCGACAGAGCCATGTTTGTGGCATAGCACGATGACGCTTGATGAGAGTGGTTGTTTGAGGTAGGCACTGAGGTTGTCGAAATTCTTGATATTTTGAGCCTCGCGCACCATAATGAGTTGATATTGACTCATCATAGGGTAGCGTCGTGCAGCCATAATAATTTCGTCGCAGGTGGTGTCTTTGCCATATAGAAGAGTCATGTTGAACTCTTTTTCGTCGTCGGTGAGCAGATTTTTTTCGATGTAGTCGGCAATAAGGTCGATGTAGTAGTCCTCTTCGCCCATGAGGAGATAGATGGGTTTCCAATCGCCCGATTTCATTTGGTTGATTATCTGCTGATATGTTGGTCCTGCTTGTTTTGCCATTGTTTTTTTAGATTTTTTATTTTGGAATACACAATGAGAGTGTGTATTTTGCGGGTAAGGTGAGGGTTGCTTGCAGTATGCTGTATCCTATATTCAGATTTTGGAATTTTAGGATAGGAATACACAATGAGAGTGTGTATTTATTTTAGCTCATTATATTTGGGCCATTGCTGTGCAAATATGTATTTTTTGTTTTCGAAATCGACCTTGCAGAGAATGTGTTGAAGTCCGTTGCTCACGATGAGATATGGCACTTGGAGTTGCATGTTGTAGGTGGCAATTTGGTCGAATACGCGTTGTGTTATTTGCACATCGGTGCGTTTGTATTCAATGATTATGAGAGGACGGCCGTAGTCGTCGTAGATGATAGAGTCGCAACGCTTGGTGAGTCCGTTATATGTGATGCCGACTTCGTTGGCTATGCGAGCAATGGGAGCTTCGAGAGTGTCGGATATGTATATAATTGTGTTTTGGCGCACCCATTCTTCAGGAGTTAGAACAAGCCATTTGCCTCGTATAGAGTCAAATATCTGCAACTGTTCATCTTGCTTGCGCAGACGAATGCGGTCGCTGTAGTCGGGCATGTTCAGTGGTTCATAATTCATTTTTTGTTTTTATTGTTTTTCTTATATTGTGTGTCTTGGAGTTTTATATTTTTGTTGCGTAGGTCGATTGCTCCGTTGCTGAGGCGATATAGGTCGTCAAAGATTATTTCGTCGTTGGTAATATCTTGATTGTAGGTGTGATAGCAACGTTTCATGAAGTTGGCAATCAGTATGAGCAATGGTTGTTGGTTGAGAATAGTTTGGTCGGTAGATATGCGTTGAATGAAATTGTCGATGAAGCGTCCGTAATGGCGTTCGCGTATCTGATTGTTAGGTAGAGGAATAGACTCTGGAGTAGGGTGAATATCTTCGGGTGGAGTTATTTCGTAAGGGTAGTCTATGTCTAATTGGAAGTTTGACATGAGGGCAAGGTGATCCCAAAGTTTGTGTTGAAAAGCGTCATTGTCGCGAAGATATGGGAAAAGATTGCCCATGCAGTTGATGATACTACGCGCACAGCGATTGCGTTCATTGCGGTCGGGGATAGTCATTGCTATTTCGACCATTTTTTGTATATTGCGTCCGTATTCGTGAAGGATTAGTTCTTTCATAACGATAAGGTGTGTAGCTTTGATTATTTTTGTGTGCTGTAGAACTCTTTGAGATAGAAAGGTTCGTAGTATGCAACGTCTTCGAATTGGTTGTTGCGATATGCTTCTTCGGCTAAATTGACCATCATATTGACGGTAGGTTTTACCGATGTGATGAATTGAGCATTTGGATTTTTGATTACAGTAGAGCATTTTTCAGCTCCGCTACCACAGAAATAGATAGGGCGGTCGATGTCGGAAAAACTGTTTTCGTCGATAATTTTTGCTTCAGCAGGAGATAGTTCGTTAAGATTGTGGTCGTACATAGCAGTATAGACTTCCATGCGACGAGCATCGATTAATGGACATATTATAGTATTCGCAGAGATGTCTTGTTGTAAAGCAGTTGCTATAACTTTGAGGGTGTCGAGAGCAATGAGTTTACAACCAAGAGCATAACAGAGACCTTTGGCTGTAGAAACTCCAATGCGTAAGCCTGTGTATGAACCCGGACCTCCGCTGACGGCTACAGCATCGAGAGAGATGTTTTGTTCATGAATTAGTTTCATTGCTGTTTCGATATAAACAGGCAAATGAGTGGCATGTTGCATTGCTTCGTTGCTCATTTGTATATTTAGTATTTTGCCATCGCAAGCCACAGCAACGCTGCATATTTCGGCAGATGTTTCTATTAGCAGTATGTTAGCCATAATCAAGTAGTAATTGGTAAAATAGAAAAGTAATAGGAGTGTTGTATTCTGTTATTTGTCCTTTATTACGAGATAAATGCAAAGTTACAAAAATTAGATTGAACAGGCAATGAAAAACAAAAAAATGTTGAAAAATTTGGTAGTTTCGGTTTTTATGTCTAAATTTGCACACTCAAACGTAAAAAAATTGATTGCCTATAAGTAAAAGACTACCATTATTTTAATTAAAAACTGATAATTGAAAAAATTAGAGTTGACAGCTCGTTTTTTTGATTATGCTAAATTATTAAAAGATGGAAGTTAATAAATTGATGCTCACCGATGAAGATTTGGTGCGTAGTTTTGCTGAAGGCGATAATGGTGCGTTTGAAATTCTTTTGATGCGTCATAAGGACAGAGTGTACACCTATATATTCAATATAGTGCATGAACACAGCATCGCCGATGATATTTTTCAAGATACATTTGTTAAAGTTATTACGACTATAAAACAAGGTCGTTATTATGATGCGGGCAATAGGTTCGTAGGTTGGCTTGTGCGTATAGCTCATAATCAGACAATTGATTATTATCGTCATTTAGCATCAGAGAAAATTATATCTAATGATGGTTGCGAAGAGGGAGATTTGTTTAATGAGATAAAATTGTTTGATGATTCAGCTCAGGATGCAATAGAAAAAGAGGAGACTTTGCGTGATATAGAGATGCTTATATCGATGTTGCCTAATGACCAACGCAGAATAGTGATGATGCGTTATTATCAGGATTTGTCGTTTAAAGAAATTGCCGATTTGGAAAATATTTCGATAAATACAGCTCTTGGGCGTATGCGTTATGCACTGATAAATATGCGTAAGAATGCGCAGAAATATAATTTGGTGCGTGATTTAGAGAAGATTTTTGATTATTAAAATAAAAAAAGAGGAGATAAGTTAGATTTATCTCCTCTTTTTTATCATACATATTAAAGAATTTCGTCGATGATAGCAGTGATTTTTGCTTCTGATGTAGCACCAACGATTTTTTTGCCAGGAACCATTTCTCCGTTTTTGAAGAAGAGGATAGTTGGAACAGAACGAATTGCAAATTCTTCTGTAGTTTCTGGTGATTCTTCGATATCTACTTTACCAACTGCTGCACGACCTTCGTAAGCTGTTGCAATTTTGTCGATAACTGGTTGAAGTGATTTACATGGTCCGCACCAAGCAGCACCAAAATCAACAACTACTACTGCGTTGTTTGCTAAAACTTCTTTGAAGTTAGCATCTGTAATGTGTAATGCCATAATTTAAAGTTTAGTTATTAATGATTAATGTTAGTTATTAATAATTGTTTTTTAGTGATTAACGCTTATATTTGGTATAAAATAGAAGCTTTGTATTCACTTTTGCAAAGGTAACGATTTTAATTTATAATTATACCTTTTTAAATCATAATTTTTGTTAAAATTTATTCTTCTTTTTCTATTTTTGAGTTTTTATTGTTATTTATCCAAAATTCAATCGATCCTTCTTTCTCCAATATTTCTAATTCGTTGATTAAACTATTTGTTGGATTGATATGAATTTTCTTTGATTTTAGGCTAATATTGCTACTACTTTCAGGGTCGTGCACTTCAAGAAATAGTTCAGTATCACCATTGTTACCATCTAAGATTTCTAATAGTTTGTGAGTTAGTGTAGCATTTATTTTTCCTAATTGAAGAGCTATTGTCATTTTTTTGACAAGTTTGGTAGCTACATTTTCGAGTAGTTCCATTTTAAGAATTTTAGTTTCGAATTCTTTTTGTGTATTTTCATCTTTTTTCGATGGATACTTCCAATCACTACCACGTTCTTGGGTTTTTACAATTATGGCAACAAATAGATTTTCTTTTAAATAATTGCGATAAGCTGTGTAGTCGTTGCCAAATAGAGGAAATTCGTAACTACCTGTGTAGTCTTGCAGTGTAAGTATTCCGAAAGGAGTACTTTTTTTGGTCATACCTTCGCGGCATGCAGTTACAATACCAGCTACGGTGAAGGTTTTACTATCTCGATTTTTTTTCATTTCGTCAATTTGATTCAAATTGACACAAGCATATTGAATAGGTACGCGATATTGGTCGAGAGGGTGAGACGACAAGAATATACCTACATAATCTTTTTCTTTGCTAAGGCGTTCGAGAGTTGACCAAGGTTCTGTTTTTGGAATTTCAGGTTTAGGTATTTCGAGGGTTTCGTCGTCTAATTCACCGAACAATGAATTGGTATTCATTTGTTTATCTTGCTGATAGCGGTTGCCATATCGAATTAGAGTTTCGAGGGTTTGTTCGCCTTTAGAATTTATAGCAAAATATTGTTCGCGTGTTACGTCTTCGAAACAATCGAAAGCACCAGATAAAGCCAAAGATTCGATAGTTTTCTTATTACAAGCATTTAGGTTTACACGTTCAATAAAATCGAATATAGATTTGAATGGACCATTCGCTTTGCGTTCATTTACAAGGCTTTCGACAGCACCTTCGCCTACACCTTTGATACCTCCAAGACCGAAACGAATTTCACCTTTTGGGTTTACTGTAAAGTTGAGTTCCGATTCGTTTACGTCTGGACCTTTTACTAATAATCCCATGTTTTTACATTCATCCATAAACTTAGTTACGTCTGAAATGTTGTCTTTGTTTCGGGTCAAGTTGGCTGCCATAAATTCGGCAGGGTAGTGAGCTTTTAGATATGCAGTTTGATATGACACCCAAGAGTAGCAAGTTGCGTGCGATTTGTTGAACGCATACGAGGCAAATTTTTCCCAGTCAGCCCAAATTTTTTCAAGTTTCACAGGGTCATGACCATTGCTTTGTCCTTGTGAAATAAACTGAGGTTTCATTTGGTCTAGTTTGTCACGCAATTTTTTACCCATAGCCTTACGCAAGGCATCCGATTCACCTCGAGTAAAGTTGGCTAATAAGCGAGACAAAAGCATCACTTGCTCTTGATATACCGTAATGCCATAAGTATCTTTAAGATACATTTCCATGCAATCCAAGTCATATTCAATTGGTTCGCGACCATGTTTGCGGGCAATAAATTGCGGAATATAGTCCATCGGACCTGGACGATATAAGGCATTCATCGCAATTAAGTCTTCAAATACAGAAGGTTGCAATTCTTTTAGGTATTTTTGCATACCAGGCGACTCGAATTGGAACGTACCAATTGTGCGTCCTTCGCTATACAATCTATATGTTTCGGCATCGTCAATAGGTATTTTGTCTATATCTATGTCAATACCTTTTGATTTTTTTATATTTCTAAGGGCTTCTTTGATGATAGATAGAGTTTTAAGACCCAAGAAGTCCATTTTAATAAGCCCAACAGATTCAATTACCGAACCCTCGTATTGAGTAACCAACATATCTTCGTTGGTATCTTTGTCTTGTGCAGTTGATAAAGGAGCAAATTTCTTTAAGTCATCAGCTCCGATAATGACACCACAAGCATGTACACCAGTTTGGCGCACAGTACCTTCAAGCATTTCGGCATATTTCAGTGTGTCGGCAAGATTGCGGTCGTCTCCATTGCGAGCTTCTGCTAATTCAGGCACATATTTAAGGCAGTTTTTGATGTTTACCTTAGGCACTTTACCTGTTTTAGGGTCGGCTTTGTCTTCTCCAAATTTATCAGGAATAAGACCAGTTAGGCGGTTCACGTCAGGGAGTGGTACATTTTGCACACGACCAACGTCTTTGATAGAAGACTTAGTCGCCATTGTACCGTATGTAATAATGTGGGCAACCTTTTCTTTACCATATTTTTCAGTTACCCAACGCAATACCTCGCCACGTCCGTCGTCATCGAAGTCGATATCAATATCGGGCAAAGATATACGATCGGGGTTAAGGAAACGCTCAAAGAGCAAATCGTATTTCAAAGGGTCGATATCGGTGATTTTCAAGCAATATGCTACTACAGAACCTGCTGCCGAGCCACGACCTGGACCAACAGATACGCCCATTCCACGTGCAGCGGCAATGAAGTCTTGCACAATGAGGAAGTAGCCAGGGAAACCCATTGTTTTCATAATATGTAGCTCAAAAACAATACGTTCCATAGTGTCGTCGGGAACAGGATCGCCATAACGTAACTTTGCGCCGTCGAGAGCAAGTTTGCGAAGATAATCTGCTTCTAATTTAATACGATACAATCGCTCGTATCCTCCAATTGCTTTAATTTTCTTTTCAGCATCCTCTTGGCTCATCACCACTTCACCTTTTTCGTTGCGAGTAAATTCGTGGAATAGGTCTTCGTGAGTGAATTTTTGACGATATTCTTCTTCAGTACCAAAATCGGCAGGAATGTCGAACATAGGCATAATCGGACCACGATCGAGGCTATATATTTCCACCTTATCGGCAATTTCCATAGTGTTTGTCAATGCCTCAGGCACATCGGCAAATATTTCAGCCATTTCCTCAGGTGTTTTTAGCCACTCTTGTTTAGTGTAGCGCATACGATTAGGGTCATCGAGATCTTTACCTGTAGAAAGACAGATTAGTCGGTCGTGAGCTTCTGCATGTTCTTCTTCAACAAAGTGCACGTCGTTAGTGGCAATTACCTTTGTATTAGTTTTTTTTGCCAATTCAAGTATCACTTTATTGACTTGTTTTTGGCGTTGATATACATTTTGGTCAGCACCATATTTGTCTGTTTTATGGCGTTGTATTTCGAGGTAATAGTCATTGCCAAACACCTCCTTAAACCACATGATGCTTTTTTCTGCCTCTTCGATGTTGCCTGCTATGATGTGTTGAGGAATTTCACCACCAAGACAAGCAGAGCAAATTATAAGACCTTCACTATGAGCTTTTAGTATCTCTTTGTCTATACGAGGACGGCGATAATAACCATCAATCCAAGCAATTGATATGATTTTGCAGAGATTTTCGTAACCCTTAGGATTTTTTGCCAAAAGCACTAAGTGATAGCCCGAAGCATCGACAATTTGTTCTTTGCCATTTTCGGGATTTATGGTTTTGTAGTCTTTGTCCTTATTAGTTAAAGAACGACGAGCGCAATATGCCTCACAGCCAATGATAGGTTTGAAAAATTCCTTTTCTTTGGCTTCTATTTTAGCTTTTATCTCATCAATAGATTCGGAATTATTCTCGTCTTCAGCTTTTTTAAGTTCTTTTTTGAGTTCCTTGATAGCATCTTTGACTTTTCCGTTAACCTTAGCGGCAGTATCCACTAACTCTTTAATGCCAAACATATTGCCATGGTCGGTGATGGCAATTGCATTCATCCCCGTGCGTTTACATTTATCGATAAGGTCTCCCACCTTCGACATACCATCGAGGATAGAATAGTGGGTGTGTACATGTAAGTGTGTGAATTGTGGCATATTATAGGTATCGTGAGTTTATGTAGTTTAAGTATT
>JAFYMM010000294.1 GCA_017550055.1 Paludibacteraceae bacterium | reverse complement strand
TCGCTCTGCGGATTTACACAGATTTTATCGCTGCGCGATGGTTTTTTAGATATTCTAGAGGAGCTAGGACGCTGCGCTGTTCTAGATTTTGCTGTTTGGCGTTTTTCTCTCGGAGTTTTATCTTTCACGGAACTCACAGAATACACGGATTTTTTTTATTTTAGAACTTGCTGTTTGACTTCGTCAAATGCGCTTGACGGAACTTACGGAGTTTATATTGAATTGACACTAATGTATCTAAAGCATCTGACAGGTTTGAATTATCGCAATTTGCGTGAGTGCGATTTGTTGTTTTCTCCAAAATTCAATTGTTTTTTGGGGTCGAACGGCATGGGCAAGACCAACGTGTTGGATGCGATATATTACCTTTCGTTCACGAAAAGCCATTTGAATGCGGTTGACTCTCAGTTGATTCATCATGACGAGGAGTTTTTCATGCTTCAGGGCGAATATGAGATAGCAGGGCAAGAGGAGTTGATTTCGGCAGCCGTGAAGCGCAGAGCCAAAAAGCAATTCAAGCGCAACAAAAAGGACTATCAGCGTATGGCCGACCACATTGGATTGATACCAGCGGTGCTGATTTCGCCGTCGGACCAATATTTGATTGACGAGGGTAGCGATGAGCGTCGCAGATTTATGGATGTGGTTATCTCGCAATACGACAAGCCATATCTGATTGCGTTGATGCGATACAATCAGGCGTTGCAGAGTAGGAATGCGCTGTTGAAGCAAGACGATATGCCCGATGCGTCTATGCTTGAGATATACGAGATGCAAATGGCCGTAGAGGCAGAGTATATATATGCTCGTCGCAAGGAGTTCATCGAGGGCTTTATGCCTGTGTTTAAACGTTTTTATTGCGCTATAGCAGGCAATGGCGAGAGTGTTGAGTTGCACTATAAGTCGCACTCAGAGCAGGGCGATTTGGCTCCACTGTTGGCAGAGTGCCGAGTGCGTGACCATGCGATTGGCTACACTACACGTGGGTCGCACAAAGACGATTTGGAGATGTTGCTCGATGGTTATCCGATTAAACGCACAGGCTCGCAAGGGCAGAATAAGACCTATCTTGTGGCACTGAAATTGGCGCAATATGTCTATCTGAAGCAGGTGACGCAAGAGATGCCACTGCTGTTGTTGGACGATATATTCGACCGTTTGGATGCCAGCCGAGTGAAGAATATAGTCGATTTGGTGGCGTCGGACGAGTTCGGGCAGGTGTTCATTACCGACACCAATCGCAACCATACCGACCAGTTGATGGCACAGGTGGAGAGCGAGGTGAAGATATTTAATGTTATGGATGGAAATGTTGTTTTGTTGTAGTGTTTTTAGACATAATGACATAAAGACATAATCTTTATATATTTAACAGATGCTTCGTTAAAAAACAAGTTTTTTTATCTCAGCAGAAGAATGACAGATTGTTAGTTGTATTTTTTATTTGTCATTCTGTTTCAAAAAAAAATAATAATATATGGCAATAGAAGTAACAGAAATTTATTGTGAGAATGCGGTGTTGGTGGGGTTGATTACGCCACAACAGAAAGAGGCTAAGGCGCGTGAGTATATCGACGAGTTGGCTTTTTTGGCTGATACGGCGGGTGCGCATGTGGTGAAAACTTTCTTTCAAAAGATGGATTATCCTAACTCGCGTACGTTTGTGGGCGAGGGCAAGTTGATGGAGATACGTGAGTTTATCAAAGAGCGTGAGGAGAGCGAAGAGCCTATCGGTATGGTGATTTTCGACGACGAACTTTCGCCTGTGCAGTTGCGCAATATCGAGCGTGAATTGCAGATAAAGATATTGGACCGCACGAACCTCATCCTCGATATATTTGCTAAACGTGCTCAAACGGCATACGCCAAAACACAAGTGGAGTTGGCTCAGTATCAGTATCTTTTGCCACGATTGACACGTATGTGGACCCACTTGGAGCGTCAGCGTGGTGGTATCGGTATGCGTGGTCCGGGTGAAACTCAGATTGAGACCGACCGTCGTATCATCCTTGACAAGATATCGTTATTGAAAAAACATCTTGTGGCTATCGACAAACAGATGACAACTCAACGCCAGAATCGTGGCAAGATGGTGCGTGTGGCGTTGGTGGGCTATACCAACGTGGGCAAATCGACGATGATGAACCTCTTGTCGAAGAGCGATGTGTTTGCTGAGAATAAGTTGTTTGCAACACTCGACACCACTGTGCGTAAGGTGATAATTGACAATTTACCATTTTTGATGACCGACACAGTAGGGTTTATCCGTAAGTTGCCACATCACTTGATTGAGTCGTTCAAGAGTACGCTCGACGAGGTGCGTGAGGCCGACCTTTTGGTGCATATCTTGGATATTTCGCACCCTAACTTCGAGGAACACTATGAGGTGGTCAACAAAACATTGCTCGATGTGTGCAAAGAGAAGAAACCTACTATCTTGGTGTTCAACAAGATAGACGCATTCTCGTATGTACCTAAGGATGAAGATGATCTATCTCCAATGAAACGCGAAAACTATAGCCTCGACGACTTGAAAAAGACGTGGATGGCTAATATGGGGGCAGATTGTGTGTTTGTTTCTGCTCGCGAGAAGGACAATATTGACGAGTTGAAAGCGTTATTATACGAAAGAGTTAAGGAGATTCACGTTAAACGATTCCCTTATAACGATTTCTTGTTCCAAAAATATGATGTTGAGGAGTAAATCTATATTGCTCATAATTATGTTGTTAGTTGGGGTGCAAGTTGTTGCATCTCAATCATTGCGTCACGATGTGATGAGCGATAGCATTGCGCCACAGTCGGTCGATACGCTTGCGATGGACACAATCGAGTTGGCCGATGCCGAGTTCGAGGCGTGGCTCGATGAGTATGCCACAGTGACTGAGGTTGCCGACACAGCCGTGCGTGATACGATTGCGAAACGCGATTTTGTGGGGCTTGTTGCCGAGGGCGAGGAGGCTCGCACGCGCGAGAAGAACGCATTGATATCGAGTGTGTTGAGTAGCATTAAGAACAGAGTGAGCAGTGATGAGGCTAAGTGTGATACCGTTGTGTCGGAGCAATTGGAGGTTTTGGAAGATTTATGTAAATTGGAACTTCCTGATTTTTCAACTTTTGCCTCTTCTGGTTTTTTGATTGCCGAGGTCGATTCTCAGCTCACAACGTCAAACGTCCAACATTCGACTCAAGTCAATCCGTTGTTTATGGATTGGGTGTTGGGAGGAATAGGTGGCAAGGAGCAAGGAGTAGGGGGTATGGAATATGGAATATGGAGCGATGATAGTGTTGTTTTCGAAGTGCGCAAGGATGTGAAAGATTATATACGCACCACGGCTCCAGAGCTTTACACTTATCATAAGAGCGATTTGCCATCGATTGGGGAATTGCAAACCTCGCGAATAACGCATGCCGATAAGACAAAATTGTTGTTGAATCTTGACACCCTCAACAAGAACAAAACATCGCAGTTGAAGGTCGATTTGCCAGCCATATCGCGATGGTCGAAAGGGGCAAAATTCCAGGTGCATGCGTCGCAAAACTACATTTCGTCGAATTGGTATAAAGGTGGCGAGAGCAATATGGCGATGACCATGTATGCGATGGGCTATTTCAACTACGACAACCGCAAGGGGTTGCAGTGGGACAACAAAGCCGAGTGGAAATTGGGTTTGTATGGTATGGCAAGTGATTCGTTACGATGGTTGCGAGTGAATGAAGATCTACTTCGTTTGAACTCAAAATTGGGTTATAAGGCGTTCAAAAATTTCTATTACACAGCCGAGTGGGATTTCCAAACCTCGCTGTTCAACACCTATAAATCAAACACCTATGTGCGTGCGTCAGGACCATTTTCGCCTATTCGCATGAGTCTGTCGGCGGGTATGGACTATAAGTGGAAGAGCATGGTGTCGGTCTTCGTGTCGCCATTGTCGTATAAGCTCATTTATGTGGCCGACATGTCGTATCGCGAAGGCGTGTTGCCCGAAGAGAATATTGCGTATCAGGTGGGTATCACCGATGGCACACGTCGTTCCAACCAGTTAGGTGCGCTGATACGTACCGATTTCGATTACGACTTCAACGAGTCGATAGGCATGGAGGTCCATTTTTCGTTCTTTGGCAACTATGCCGGCAAAATCAAAGGTGTCGAAGTGGGTTGCGAGGTGATAGGCAATTTCAAGATAAATAGGTTCTTATCAGCCAAAGTGTCGCTCTATCCGAGATACGACAGCACAACAGTGCCAGCCGACGGTGGTAAACCCAAATTGCAATTCTACGAACTCATTTCCTTAGGATTTAACTATAAATTGTGATGATATAAAAACATCCGCTCTCTACATTGGATAGGGGGCGGATGTTTTTTTTGTTGTTTGGAGATTGAACTCTTTGATGATGGGCG
>JAFYMM010000293.1 GCA_017550055.1 Paludibacteraceae bacterium | reverse complement strand
CTGCCATTGTGCCGCGTACTTTTGCAAAGTGCAGTGCGATCAGGTACAGGATAGAAACCTGTGTTGTGTAACCTTTTGTGGAAGCAACTGCGATTTCTCATTCATTACGACCATCTAGCCAGTCTCGATGGCAACGAATATGTCGAAGCTTCACTACTTCGCGCATCTGCTATCACCTACGACAAGCAAGACTACGAAACAGCCAAACGCTATTTCGACCAACTCCATGTCGTAGCCAGCAACAAAGGCAACAAAGAGATTGCACGACTTGGCATCCTCCGTTGTAGCTATTTCACTAACAAATTCGAGCCAACAATCACAATTTCAACCGAAATCCTCGAAGACATAGCTTCTAACGACGACAACAAGTTCGAAGCCCACTATTGTCGCGCCAAAGCCTATATTGCTACAGGTCAAGAAACTACAGCAGTTAAAGACCTCCTTGCAATCTCTAAAGACATCTCATCCGAAATGGGTGCCGAGGCTAAATACCTCTATGCCGAATACCACTATCACCAAGGCGAATACAAAAAATCAGAAAATACAATCATGGAGTTCATCAACGAAGGCACAACCCACCAATACTGGCTTGCACGTTGTTTCGTTCTCCTTGCCGACATCTATATTGCACAAGGCGACGATTTCATGGCAAAACAATACCTACTCAGCCTTCAAGAAAACTACACAGCCAACGATGACATAACAACACTAATCAATGCTCGTCTCGAGGCCATAACAACCCGCGAAGCTGAAGAAATATTACAATAATCCAATACACACTCTCAGTGTGTATTCGCCCTAAAAAAATCCTAAATCTAAGTATAGGATACAGCAACCTTCAAGCAACCCTCATCATAGGATAACCATACCTTCAAAATACACACTCTCATTGTGTATTCACTCAAAAAATAAAACAATAAAAAATATAATATGAACAAGAAAATCATAATCTCAATAATCGGTCTAATCCTTACTGCAAACATCATTGCCCAAAACAATGACACAACCATTATCGACCGCAACGTCAATATCGAGAAAGAATACATTCCCGAAATAGAACCTGCTGAATCTCAAAAATTCAACATCAAAACACAAGAACCAAACATCCCTGAAGCGCAATTCAACTACTCAACATACGCTTCAGACGTACAACCATCATCAAATTTCTACCCTCTTGAAGCTCAAGAACAAGCAAAACCAAAACGCACAAGCCTCAAAAAAGGCTACGCTGAGCTCGGATTTGGCTATCCAATCAATTGGAGTGCCGAACTCTTCTACCCTCTCTACAATAAAAAGAGCACCAATTTCGACTTCCACCTCGACCACACAGGTCTCTATACCAACACAATACAACTCATCCAGACCGACCTTGACATCATCCTCCGTCAAGGCATCAACAAAAACAACCAACTCAACGCTGCCATCTCTTACAACAACGACTACTATAACTACTACGGCGATGGAATAAAATTCGATACTCTACCACAAATCATCCACCACGCCAAAGCTCTAATTGGTATGCAATCTACAAATCGCATGAATGGATGGGGCTATCGTGCCAATCTACACTACAACGGCATGTTCCTCCACTATATGCCAATCAACGAACACCGTATTATATTAGACAGCGAAATAAGCAAAGTTCTTGGCAAAAAGCCACTCAACATTGGCCTCTTTGCCGACATCAACATACTCAACACTCAATTCCCAACGCTCGATACACAACTCTCAACAACAGCTGTCATCGGACTCCTCCCATCATACGACATCGTACTCGACAATCTTAAATTCCACCTCGGAGCAAAAGCCTATTTCTCTATAAATAAAGGCCAAATATTCAATGCAATGCCCGACGTAACAATCAACTACAACGAAGGCAAAACACTCTCAATCTACGCAGGTATTACAGGCGACTACCAAATTCACACACTTTCATCTACACTCGAACACTGTCGCTACTTCAACCCATATAGCACAGGCATAGCACTAAACACCTATACTCCAGCTGATTTCTTTGCAGGCTTCCGTCTCAAACCATTCCTCGAAGGACTTATGGTCGATGCCCATGTCAACTACAAATTCGTTTATAACGATTATTTCATCCGCAATGTAATCGACTCAGTTTCTAACGACTACTTTAATATATTCACAGCCGACTTCTCAAACACTCAAATCCTATCAACCGGAGCGCGTGTTAACTACAATCATCAAAATAAATATGTAGCCCACGCAGGCTTCAAATACAACCACTATACCGTAGCCGATAGCACACTCACAATGGTCAACCGTCCATCTTGGGAAATCGAAGTTGGTACAGAAATGACCCCAATCAAAGGACTCTCTATCAATGCCGACTTCTACACTGGCTTAGGCTACAAAGCAATACTCCCAACCGAAGTAATCAACCTACCTAACCACTTCGACCTCAACATCGGAGCCGCATACACATTCCACGAACAATGCACAGTATTTGCTCGCTTCAACAACATAATCAACAGCAAATACCAATACTTCTACGGCTACGAAAACATAGGCTTCAACTGCCTATTCGGCCTCAAAATCACATTCTAAAAAAACTCTTTCAACTTAATAATAAAAAAGTTACAAAAAACTTTGGTCAATCAAAATAATTTTCGTAACTTTGCACCCGAATTCGCACAGAGGTCTTAAGTAGTTCTACCGACATGTTGTCGGCACCCTCACCTCCCCGTCTAACTAATTAAAACACATTAAATTAAATGTACGCAATCGTAGAAGTCCTTGGACAACAATTCAAGGTAGAAGCAGGACGTAGAGTTTACGTTCATCGTATGGAAACTGCAGAACGCGGTTCACAAATCGAATTAGACAAAGTATTGTTAATCGACAACGAAGGTAACATCACTGTTGGTGCTCCAGTTATCGAAGGTGCAAAAGTAGTTGCTGAAGTTCTTTCACACGTTCGTGGCGAGAAAGTTCTTGTTTTCCACAAAAAACGTCGTAAAGGCTACCGTAAACTTAACGGTCACCGTCAAAACTTTACAGAGTTAATGATTAAAGAAATTAAAGCGTAAAACCTATTAAAATCAGAAGAAAATGGCACACAAGAAAGGAGTCGGTAGTTCAAAGAACGGTCGTGAATCAGAAAGCAAGCGACTTGGCGTAAAAGTTTTTGGTGGACAATTTGCTAAAGCTGGCAATATCATCGTTCGCCAACGTGGTACAGTGCACAATCCTGGTGAAAACGTAGGTATCGGTAAAGACCATACTTTGTTCGCCCTCATTGATGGCACAGTTGTTTTCCGTAAAAAACGTAACAACAAATCATACGTTTCTGTAGAACCAGTTGCTGCTAACTAATTAGCAACTCTCGTTCAAGAAAGTCTAACAAAAGAAACCGTTTAACTTGAAGTTAAACGGTTTCTTTTTGTTTTCTCCTACCCATAAAAATAAAAATATTTTCATTACAATCTTGCAACTTTTTTAGTATCTTTGCAGAAGTAAAATTCTTTTTTTCAAATCTAAACACAAAAACATAAACCATTTGTTTATCAATGAATAAAACAATAAAGCCTCGCCTTTTTACAAGTAGTTATTGGGCTATATTGGGTGCCAATTTTATGCTTTTCTTTGCATTTTATCTCATTATGCCTATTCTACCCTTCTATCTCAAAGAGATTTTCAACACTCCAAATTCGCTTATTGGCATAATTTTGGCGTGCTACACCGTTGCCGCACTCACCATTCGCCCTTTTGCTGGCTATCTCCTTGATGCTATGGCCCGAAAGCCTCTCTATATTGCTACATTCTTCTTTTTCGTACTCTTCTTTGGTGGCTACATAGTTTCCATCTCGCTATTTATGGTCATCATTGTCAGAGCCTTACAAGGAGTAATGTTCGGCATAGTCACTGTAGCTGGCAACACCGTAGTCATCGACATTATGCCATCTGAG
>JAFYMM010000292.1 GCA_017550055.1 Paludibacteraceae bacterium | reverse complement strand
ATTAGTAGCGATGTTAGTACCGATGAGTTTACCATCAACATAAGCAACGTCAACAAGTTTCAATGCACCACCTGATACGCCAGTCATGTTAAGGTCTTTGATGTGTTCACAAGTTTGAGCTTTGATAACTTTCACAACACCATTAGCAGCGTCAACTACATAAAGTTTACCGTCGCCAAATGCCATGTTACGATAGTTAGTCCAGTTAGCCATCCAAGCAGCTTTCTTGTTAGAATTTTCAGAGTAGTTCCAACCTTCAGTGAACTTCAATGGAGGGTTCTTAGCTGTACCAGTTACAACCATAGATGCCTTGTGAGTTCCACTCACGAATGAGATAGTAGTAGAGTGTGAACCAGCTGATTGTGGTTTGTAAGTAACTTCGAAAGTACCACCTGAAGTGCCGAGAGAAGTTTTGTTGATAGAGAAGTTAGTGTTATCGCTATTTGAGATAGTGATGTTAGCAGAAAGTGAAGTACCTGTTACAGTAATAGTTTTAGCAGAAGTGTTACCTACAGCAGTTTCACCGAAACCAGTAGAAGTTGGGTTCAATGAGATACCAGTGTCAACACCTTCACTCATGTTAATATCGTTTTGAGTTGCAACATTGTTAGAAACAGATACTGTTTTAGTTACAGTTTTGTAACCTGATTTCTTAAATGTAAGAGTATATGTACCAGCAGGAACGAAGAATGCATATACACCATTACATTTAGAACCAGTTGTTACACTTTGGTTCAAACCATTACCACTCAAAGTTACAGTTACATCGTTCAATGCGAGGTAAGAGTCACGACCACGAGTTGTGTAGTTAGAGTAACCACAACCTTTAGAAGTATCGCGAACGTCACCCACGATACAAGCAGGAAGTGAGCCAGAACCACCAGGAGCAGTCAAACGTGCAACAGCGATTTGCCATGCAAGGAACTTGTTGTAGAGTGAAGATTTGAAACGCAATGATTCAGGACGGTAGTCGTGGAACCAAGTTTCAACCAAGTAACCAGGTTGAGTGTTGGTACGAAGCACACCATAGTGCCATCCCATCAAGTCGTAGTCAGCCATTGAACGAGGAGTACCATAAGTAAACTCAGTCAAACAACCATTTTTGTAGTTGTTGTAAGAGTCCCAGTATGCCATACGTTCAGAACCAGCTACAGAGTTAGTTGAGTTAGAACCTTTGTAAAGCGCAACGTGGTAGTTAGCACTTGCGTTAGCACCGTTAGAGTGCATAGAGATGAAGTAACCACCATAAGAAGATGAAGCAGTTGCGATAGCAGTAAGGTCCATATCTGAAGAAGATGTGTTAGTTGTACGAGACATCTTCACAGTACCACCGTTCTTTTCCAAGAATTTTTGCATGTGGAATGCACGGTCGAGGTTACCTTCTGATTCATAGTAATACTCACCACCTGCGAGCAATGGCATTGGAGTAGGACGGTCGTCAGATTCGAAACCACCGTGACCAGCGTTCACATACCATTTACCTGATTTATTATAGTTAGAACTGATGCTTGTGTTGCCTGTTTTGTAGTTAGCAGGAGAAGAAAGAGCATAAGTTCCAGTATAGTTAGAAGCTACGTCATACGCGTATGTAACAGCGTCAGCGCCAAAAACAACGCCAGCCATTAATAATGCTGAAATTAATATCTTTTTCATGGCTTATTTTTCTTTAATAGTCATTAAATAAAGTTTACCATCTTCAGTGTGGAAAGCGATTTGGCTACCATCAGCACTAACAGCTGGGAAAGTTTTGATTTCAGAAGATGTAGTAGAGAGTTGTTGAATGTTTTTACCGTCAACTCCAACAATAAGAATTTCACCTTTAGTCAAGCGATAACCATCGTGAGCTTCTCTATGACCTACAACGTGATTGTTGCCACGCCATTGAGGGCAACCCATGTGACCAAGTTTAACAAGATTGCCACCATTCAAATCACAAACATAAGCATTGTTTGAGCAATGGAAGAGAACCTTTGTTTTGTCGGGTGAAAGGCTTACCCAAATGTATTGAGGATCCCAAGAACCGAATTGACCTTTAAGAGGATCGAGCTCGATGCGACGGCCGTTGTTGTAAACAGCAATCTTAAGATCTTCTTCAGCTACGAAGATTTCGTTAGGCATTTGAACTGCTGAGATAGGACGAGTTACTTGTTTTGTAGTAACTTTACCTTGCAAACCAACAGAAACTTTACCATTTACGAAATTGATTTGATTGAAGTGGTCTGCTTTTTGGAGGATAGCAGTACGCTCCAATGTGTTGAGGTTGATGCTGAAAAGTGAGTTACCTTGGATTTCATCATCTTTTTGACGAACTACCAAAGTTTTGCTATCCTCACTGATAGCTGGCATCCAACCTGCACCACGCATGTCGGTAATTTTTTGGTACTTTTGAGTTTTGAGGTCGATGATACCGATACCATCATAACCGGCAGAAGAAACCAAAAGTGATTTTCCATCAGGAGTAAATTTAGGATGGAAAACGTCTTCTACCCCTACTGAAAGTTGTTGTGTACTAACAACTTCGAATTGCTGAGCTTGAGCTGTCAAAGCAGCCACTGCAGCGAGTGTCAACAGAAGCTTTTTCATGTAGAAACTGGTTTAAGAAGTTAATTAATTTATTTAAGTTGTGTTAGTTTTATGCACTATAATTTGCAAATATAGGAATTTATTTAGTTATAAGGAGTAAATTAAGTCTTTGCCTTAACATTTATTAAGGTTTTTTCAAACTATACAAAAGTGCTAATATATAGTAAAAAGTAAAAAAACGTGTTATTGACGAAATGAAACGAAAACTCGACCAAAAATGAATATTACAGCAAATAATATCACTATTATT
>JAFYMM010000291.1 GCA_017550055.1 Paludibacteraceae bacterium | reverse complement strand
GCTGTAATAAAGAGCATTACAGCTAATGTTACTATTCCAAAATATATCTTTTTCATAATGCTATTATGTTATTGATTAGTGATTTTCGATGATTGTTGTTACAGTACCTTCGGCAATAGAGACATTTGTTCTGTTTGTAGATACAGTGCCTGTATAGTCGAGTACGTTGATTTTTGCTCCAGCTTCGATAGTGAATTTTGGAGAATAAGTAGAGAAACCACTCCAAGCGATACGGAGAGTGTCGATTTCGGTTCCGGCTTTGATAACTAAATTAGTGTTAGTGTGATTTAATACGCCAGCAACAATTTTTTTGAATTTAGCACCTTGTATTGTAGTTTTAGATTGAGCCCATAGATATGCGTTTTCGTATACACCACCATCGATGAGAGCATTTGTTCGTGCTGTTATGCCTAAATCTGCGCAGTAGTATTCGGCTGGAGCTAGGGTTTTAGAGCCTGTCATAGTGCAATTTTTCAATGTAGAATTGCCATATACAACTATACTTGGAGCAACTTTGTTGCCTGCGTCAACGATATAGTAGTTGTTTGTAAAGTTCGTTAAAATAACATTTTCTAGGTAGTTGTTATAGTTGAATCTGCTACCATCGTATCCCATGCGATATTCGCCGAAAGAGATCGCGCCGATGTAGCCTGTGAAAGTGACGTTGCGGAAAGTGAGGAGTTGTCCGCCAGTAGAGGCGAAAGTGGCGAGAGTGTCGTTGTTGTCAAATACGAAAGTACAGTTTTCGATAGTTGTTTCTTCGCTAAAGTTGTAGTAAGCACCATTGTTGATGTTGATGTCGCCTTCGTATTGAGGGTCGATTTTTATTCTGAATTGGATGTCGCCCGAAAGGATGTTGCCTAGGATGTTTGTGCGCCAATTGCGTTTAGCAGGTACGGTTTCGAGGCCAGTTGCCATTTCGATGACTTCGGTGCTGTTGTCGTCAGGGAAGTTGAATTTCATTTTGTGGGTAGAGCTGAGAGTGTCTGCCAATACGTAGCTCATTGACAAATAGGTGAATTCTTCTTTGATGCTGTCGCCGTCGGTGTCGACATAGAGTTTTTCTTTAGGCATAGCAGCTAGGGCATAGTTTACGTTGACAGGTTTGTCGGTGTTGCCGTTGAAAAGGTTGAGTTCGCTAGGAATGTCTTCGATGATAGCTTCAGATTTTGAGACTTTAACGCCAGAGGCAGTGATGGCGTCGATGTCGTCTTTAGTAGAACCAACGTTGATTTGAGCGAAAGGACGTTTTAAGATTACTCTTAAGCGAGGGTTGACGTCGACGGTGAAAGGCTCGGTGTAGGCAAAGAAAGCATCGCGAGTTTCGTCGTTGTTTAGGCCTTCGTAGTTGATTGTAACCTTCATATCTTCAGAGATAGAGTAGGCAGTGCATTTGCTATTTTGAGCCCAGAAGCAAGCTTTGTAGGTGTTGCCTTTGACGAGAGTGGCTTTGATTTCAACGCCATTTAAGAGTTGATTGCCTGAAATAGTTCTAGATGTTTTAGGTGTGAAAATTTCGCTGCCGTCTTCATTGAAAATGGCGAAAGTAATTTGATTTGCGCCAGTGCCATCGCTAATTGCGCGTGTGGCGATAGCATTTTCGATGTCAAGGGTGAAGGTTACTTCAGCCTCGTTGCTTAGATTTTCGGGTTCGGTTTGCGAACACGAAGCAAAGAACAATGCAATGATTGTTGCAATGCCCCAGAGGTAAATTTTTCTGTTCATTGTTGTTAGGTATTTAGGTTATGATATAATGATAAAAAAAGTGATTTATGGGAATATGAGATTGAAGTCACCATCGTAGTCTGGGTTGATAGCAACACCGCCAGAGGTATCGGATGTTAGAAATTTTCCGCGTATAATAGTATGATAATCACGTTTTAGAGGGATTTGTATAGGCTTAGATGTCGATAGAACTTCGCCGGTGTTGGTTGTTATAACAACTTGCACTGTGATAGCAGAGAGTTGAGGTTTTATAAATACATAGTCAAAACCAAGAGAGGCTTCGGTTTTGCTTAGTTGTTGAATTGGAGATGTGAAAAGTATACCTGTGGCTGAATCAGTTGGTTTATCGGTGAATAAGCTATAAGAATTTG
>JAFYMM010000290.1 GCA_017550055.1 Paludibacteraceae bacterium | reverse complement strand
TGAACTTGCTCGTTTGATGGGTGGCGAAAATGTGGCGTTGAACGTGAAGTCGCAAGCTGGTCAACCTGCTATCATCTTGATGAGTGGTCTTCAAGGTTCGGGTAAGACTACTTTCTCAGGCAAATTGGCTAATATGCTCAAATCTAAACAAGGTAAAAATCCTTTGTTGGTAGCGTGCGACGTTTACCGTCCTGCTGCGATTGAGCAATTGCGCGTGCTTGGCGAACAAATCAAAGTGCCTGTATATTCTGAAATCGAGAATAAAAACCCTATCGAAATCGCTCAAAACGCTATTGCGCAAGCTAAGCGTGAGGGTCGTGACGTGGTGATTATCGACACCGCTGGTCGTCTTGCTGTTGATGAGCAAATGATGACCGAAATCGCTGCTATTAAGGCTGCTATCAATCCTCAAGAAATCTTGTTTGTTGTTGACTCAATGACAGGTCAGGATGCGGTGAATACAGCTAAAGAATTCAACGACCGTCTTGATTTCACTGGTGTTGTATTGACAAAATTGGATGGTGATACTCGTGGTGGTGCTGCGTTGTCAATTCGTTCGGTTGTAGAAAAACCTATCAAATTTGTCGGTACAGGCGAGAAAATGGAGGCTATCGACCTCTTCCACCCTGCGCGTATGGCTGACCGTATTCTTGGTATGGGTGACATCGTTTCGCTCGTGGAACGTGCTCAAGAGCAATTCGATGAAGAAGAGGCTCGCAAACTCTCTAAGAAAATTGCTAAAAACCAATTCGACCTTAACGACTTCTACAATCAAATCCAACAAATCAAGAAGATGGGTAACATCAAGGAGTTGGCTTCTATGATTCCGGGTGTGGGCAAGGCGTTGAAAGATGTAGATATTGATGACAATTCGTTCAAAGGTATCGAGGCTATTATCCAATCAATGACTAACGAAGAGCGTACTAACCCTGCAATTATCAATGGTTCACGCAAAAATCGTATTTCAAAAGGTTCTGGTCGTTCTATTGTAGAGGTAAACCGCTTGCTCAAACAATTTGCTGATATGCAAAAAATGCTTAAGGGAGTACAACAATTGAGCAAAAATCCAAAAATGATGCGTCGTCGTTAATTATTTGGTAATTATATAAAAAAGAGAAATGTTAGTTTTCTAACATTTCTCTTTTTTTGTGGGTTATATTAGTGTTTGTGATTGCTTGAGAGGAGGCCACAGGCAGCCATGATGTCTTCGCCACGTGAGCGGCGGATGGTGCAGATGACGCCGTTGTCGGTGAGGTAGTCGCGTAGCCAAATCATGCGCTCGTCGTTAGGGCTGTGCATGTCCATGCCTGGAATGGCGTGCCAACGGATGAGATTAACGCGGCAAGTGAAGCCTTTGAGTAGTCGCACGAGTTCGCTGGCGTGGCGTTGCATGTCGTTGAGACCTTCGAACACGATATACTCGAATGAGATGCGGCGTTGGTGTTCCCAATCGTATTTTTTGATTTCCTCGATTACGCGAGTGATGCTGTAGGCCTTTTCGGCAGGCATGATTTTGGCGCGTTCGTCAGGGAATGGGTTGTGGAGCGAAATGGCGAGGTGGCATTCGGTTTTAGAGAGAAACTCTTTCATGCCAGGGATAAGGCCTACGCTCGACACGGTGATGCGACGTGGGCTCCACGCAAAGCCCCAATCGGCAGTGAGGATTTCGCAGGTGCGAAGGATTTCGAGCGTATTGTCGAAAGGTTCGCCCATGCCCATAAATACGATGTTTGTGAGTTTATCGACCTCAGGAATGCCACAGATTTGGTTCATGATTTCGGCAGAGGTGAGGCTACCGCTCCAACCTTGTTTACCTGTCATGCAGAATTGGCAATTCATTTTGCAACCCACTTGGCACGACACGCAGAGAGTGCCACGGTCGTCTTCGGGGATAAATACCGTTTCGATTTGACCATGAGTGGTTTGGAATAGATATTTTTTTGTGCCATCGACCGAAGCAGCCGACCATATCGGTTCCGTGATGCCTACGCAGTAGTTTGCTTTGAGGGCATCACGACCTTTGACCGAGATGTTAGTCATTTGGTCGATAGAAGTGACGTGCTTTTTATAAAGCCAGTCGGCAATTTGTTTGCCAGTGAAAGCAGGTAGCCCAGCTTGTTGGGCAATCTCTTTGAGTTCGGTGAGTGTGCGGCCTAAAAGTGGAGTCATATTAATGAGTTGAAAGTTGAAAGTTGAGAGTTGAAAGTTAAC
>JAFYMM010000289.1 GCA_017550055.1 Paludibacteraceae bacterium | reverse complement strand
GAAACGGACACAAACCAATATAATTCACCCCACGTTTTCGTAAAGTGACAAAATCGCTTACAACATCAACTATCTGTGCTGCATCCAATATCTTATCTACCGTCTGTTTATCAATCATATTTTCAACGAGTAACGAGTAATGAATAATGAGTAATAATACTCTTAGTTAAACCTATTTTCACATCTAACTTTTCAAACCACGAAATTACAAATTATATTTGAATTCTCAAAACTTTTTAGTAACTTTGCACGTTAATTAGACAAAAGATAAAAGACACAAGACATTAGACTATAAATCTCGCATCTCGTGTCTCGAGTCTAAATATCTTTAAAAAATGAAACAAGAAATACGCAAAGCCATCCGTGCCGAAAAAAAACGCATTGGCAAAGAAGAATTACTACAAATGTCATTGCCTGTAACTGAGCAAATTGAGACAAACGAACACTATCATAATGCCAATATCGTTATGCTCTATCATCCTCTATGGGATGAGGTTGATGTGCGCCCACTATTCGACCGCGCCCTTGCGGCAGGCAAACGCGTAATACTTCCTACCGTAAAAGGCGACGACATTATCCCTGTCGAAATAACTCCTGATACAGAATGGGTTGTTGGCGACTTCGACATTCTCGAACCTGTTGCTGAGCCATACGATGGCTCTATCGACTTAGTGGTAGTTCCAGGCGTGGCGTTCGACAACAACAAAAACCGATTAGGCAGAGGTAAAGGCTATTACGACCGCTTTCTCGTAAAACACCCTAATGCTTACCGACTTGGCGTATGTTTCAAATTCCAAATCGTACCTGAAGTACCAACCGAACCATTCGACTTCCCTATGGACGAAGTCATTGTAGTTGAGAATTGAGAGTTGAGAGTTAAGAGTTGAAAAAATCCAACATAAACAATATATACCATTATTTTGCCGTTATTCAATCACTATGATTAAACGACTATTACACATATTTACCATTTTATTGTTTGTCGCATCAATTAGTGCGCAAGCTGGCACAGGAATTTTCCAATTCTTGAGTCTGCCAACAGGTGCACGCCAAGCAGCATTTGGTGGCACTAATATCACACTATATGATGACGACCTCAACTTTGCATTTGCCAACCCTGCCCTACTTTCAGAGAAAACCCACAATTTCCTTGGTCTTAACTACACCAATATGTTCAACGATGTAAATATTGGTTCTGCAATATATGGTCGTAATTTCAGCGACAAAGATTTCATGGCATTCGGTGTGCATTATATCGACTATGGTACTTTCATCGAAACCAACGAATTCAACCAAGAACTCGGCACATTCACAGCCAAAGATATGGCAATTACGGCTATGTATTGTCGCTGGTTATCGCCTCGCTGGACTATGGGAATCACGATGAAACCAATATTTTCGTTCTACGAACGCTATTTCTCATCTGGTCTTGGCTTCGACCTCGGGTTCTCGTATCACAACGAAAAAGCTCTCTTCTCGGCAGGTCTTGTTCTCCGTAATGTAGGATTCCAATTCAATGGCT
>JAFYMM010000288.1 GCA_017550055.1 Paludibacteraceae bacterium | reverse complement strand
GCGCAAGAGATGAACATGGATATGACTGTGGCATAGGCAGCACCCTTGATGCCGAGATTGAATGTGAATATGAAAATAGGGTCGAGGAGTACGTTTAGTATGGCTCCGAGAAGGAGTGTGTTCATGGCTCGCATTGGGTGTCCTGATGCGCGTGTGATGTTGGTGTAGGCGTAGCAGAGCGAAGTGAAGATGTGTCCGGGAATGATGATGGAGAGATATTCTTTGGCGTAGGGTGTAGTTTGGGCAGATCCTCCGAAGGCATAGAGTATAGGGTCGAGGAATATGTAGCAAAGCGAGCTGACTATTAGGTAGAAAAAGAGAGAGAGTATGAATGTGTTGGGTAGAATGGCATTGGCTTCGCGAGTGTTGTTGTTGCCAAGAAGGAGTGACACTCGAGCAGCAGCTCCATGTCCGACAAGCATGCCGAAAGCACCTAATAGATTCATTATAGGGAAAGTAAGAGCTAGTCCAGAAATGGCTATTGCGCCGACGCCTTGACCAATGTATATGCGGTCTATTATGTTATAGAGAGCATTGGCCAAAGTGCCTATTAGCGATGGTATTGAGTAGTACCAAAGAAGTTTTGTTATAGAACTCTTACCTAAATCCAAGATAGTTAGATGTTAGTTTTTGTTAGACATAATGACATAAGAACATATTTTTTTACACAATGGTCTTGCTTTTTACTCCGTAAAAATCTCGACTGCAAAGACAGATTTGAGTTACATTTATGTAATGTATCATTTGTTAGTAGAGATGCTATAGGCGAAGCAAGAATATGTAAAAAATATATAAAGAAAGAGCACCTTTGTGGGAATGCTCTTTCAGTTATTTGTTGTGCAGATTTAGGAGTATTATCCTAAATACACTTTAAGAAGTTTGTTTTTTGAGTTGTTTCTCAATTTGCGAATAGCTTTCTCTTTGATTTGGCGTACGCGTTCGCGGGTAAGGCCGAATTTATCGCCAATTTCTTCGAGTGTCATCTCTTGAGTGCCGATGCCGAAGAACATTTTGATAATTTCGCGTTCGCGTTCGGCAAGCATAGAGTCTAATGCGCGGTCAATCTCTTTGTTGAGAGACTCGTTGATCAAAGTAGAATCAGCTACCGGAGAATCATCATTTACCAATACGTCGAGAAGAGAGTTGTCTTCACCTTCAACGAATGGGGCATCTACCGAAATGTGGCGTCCTGAAATTTTAATTGTGTCAGAGATTTTTTCGAATGGGATGTCAAGCTCCTCTGCTAATTCCTCTGCTGATGGACGACGCTCATTTTCTTGTTCGAATTTCGATAATGCTTTGTTGATTTTACCCAACGCACCAACTTGGTTTAGAGGCAAACGCACGATACGTGATTGTTCTGCTAAAGCTTGAAGAATAGATTGACGTATCCACCATACTGCGTAAGAGATGAATTTGAAACCACGAGTTTCGTCGAATTTCTCGGCAGCTTTAATCAAGCCTAAATTACCTTCGTTAATCAAATCGGGTAGTGATAACCCTTGATTTTGGTACTGTTTTGCAACGGAAACGACGAAACGGAGGTTTGAACGCGTCAATTTTTCTAATGCTACGCGGTCGCCTTTACGGATTCGTTGAGCCAACTTTACTTCTTCGTCTACTGAGATAAGTTCTTCACGACCAATCTCTTGTAAATACTTGTCGAGTGATGCACTCTCGCGATTGGTAATGGATTTAGTAATTTTTAGCTGTCTCATTCTGTATATACAATTTAAGCGTGCAAAATTACGAAATATTTTTTATGTGTGCAATAGTTTTGGGTAATTTTTTTTGATTTTTTTTATATGGTGGATTTTTGGTGTTGTGAGCTAATAGAGAGGGTTGCTTTATGGTATATTTATAGTATATTTATCCTATATTTATGGTATATTTATGGTATGTTTATCCTATGTTAAGGGTAAGTAGAGGGTAGGGAGCAGAGAATAGGGAGCAGGGAGCAGGGAGTAGGGGGTGAATATATTTTTTTGGGGGGGAGGCTTTGGGTGTATAGAAAAAAGGCTGTATCAAAGTTGGGTTTTTGATACAGCCTATTTTTATTTTGATGGTTAGATGATGATTATTCGAGGTTTACGGCAAAGTGGGCGATTTGGCCATTGGTGTAGGCTCCTGTGATGAAGAGCGCACGGTCTTGGTCGTTGGCATTGATGGTTTGGTTGACTATTGTTGTGAGGTCTTTTTCGGAGCGGATTGGTTGTCCGTTGACCTTTAGGATGATGAAGTCTTTTTTCAATCCAGCTTTGGCTAATGCGCCGTTTTTGTCGATAGTGTCGATTTGTATGCCTGAATTGAGGCGGAATTTTTCGGCAATATGCTTGTCTAGAGCTTTGAATGTGGCCCCGAGAATAGAGTTGTCGGCAATTTTTACCACGTTGGTGTTGCCTGAGCGATTTTTGAGTTTGACGATAACGGACTGAGCTTTGTCGTTGCGAATATAGTTGATTTTTATGTCGTTGCCAGGGCGGTAGCGGCTTACTTGTTCTTGGAGCTCGGCAACAGAATTTACGGTTTGGTTGTTGATAGCGGTGATGATGTCGCCCTCCTTGAGACCAGCGTCGGCAGCAGAGCTATTGTCTTGTACGCCTGCGATATAAGCACCTTTTAGAGTTGAGAGATTTTTTTCTTTTGCAAGTTCGTTGGTGATGTCGGCAATTTGTACGCCCAATACAGCACGTTGTACGACAGAATATTCCTTGAGGTCGGCAACCACTTTGCTAACGATTGATGTAGGTACGGCGAATGAATAGCCAGTGTAAGAGCCTGTTTGTGAGGCTATGGCAGTGTTGATGCCAACTAATTCGCCACGAGTGTTGACGAGGGCACCTCCCGAGTTGCCAGGATTGACAGCTGCGTCGGTTTGGATGAAAGACTCGATTTTCATTTCAGCATTCAGGATGTTGATATTTCGGGCTTTGGCACTGACGATGCCAGCAGTTACGGTAGATGTGAGATTGAAAGGGTTGCCCACGGCTAACACCCATTCGCCAATGTGGAGATTGTCGGAATCGCCGAACGAGATGATAGGTAGGTTGTCGGCTTCGATTTTTAGTAGAGCAATGTCGGTAGAAGGGTCGGTGCCGATGACCTTCGCATCGAACTTGCGTTTGTCGTTGAGAGTGACTTCTACTATAGAAGCATTGTCGATAACGTGGTTATTTGTAACAATATAGCCATCGGCAGAAATGATAACACCAGAGCCAGAGCCTTCGCGGTATTGCGGTTCGCGAGGTTGAGATGGACGACCAAAGAAGAAATCGAAAAATGGGTCGATATTCATCGAATAGCGATTGCTGACATCTATTTTGGTTTTTACGTGCACAACAGCCTCTACTGATTTTTCGGCAGCATAAGTGAAATTGGCAGGATAGGCAGTGGTGTGGTTGTTGAAGTTCGTAAACGAGACAGGAGACGAAATTTTTGCTTCAGTTGAATCGTTTTTAGGACTAAGATAGTTGATGTTTTTTGTTACAATGAGACTTGTGAGAGCACTTGTCGCTACTATTGTGAGGGCAAATGCTGAGATTGAGATGAACTTTTTCATAATTTTATCGTGTTTTTAGGTTAAAATTTTATTTATTGACGTGCAAAGATAACGAAATGTTTAATATGATATTGTTATTTTTAACCAAAAATAACGATTTTAATATTTATTAGTAATATATAAGTGTTAAATTTTAATATTTTAACTCTGCTTATAAAATTTTAATTTAATCGTT
>JAFYMM010000287.1 GCA_017550055.1 Paludibacteraceae bacterium | reverse complement strand
TGAGATAGAGTATTATCAGTCTAATGTTGAGGGCGAGATAATCAATAAGTTGCACGAGGTGGGATTTTCGGCGGATGGCATTGTGCTGAATGCAGGGGGATATACTCATACTTCGGTGGCGATAGCAGATGCTGTGGCGGCGATTGAAGTGCCTGTCGTTGAGGTGCATATCACTAATATCTATGCGAGAGAGGAGGAGCGACGAGTGTCGTTGTTGTCAAAGGCGTGTGTGGGTGTCATTTCTGGTTTTGGTTTGAGGTCGTATGAGTTGGCAATGGAATTTTTTTGTGCAGAAAAAAAATATTAAAAATTTTTTTTGTGTGATTAAACCTTTTTATAGACTAATAGTCTATGATAACGGAATAAAAGTCCAATCAATCAGCGTGGGTTGGCAGAAACACTCTCTAGTGTTGCGAGCATGAGGGTGTTTCACTTTTTTTGTGAATGTATTAAAAAACTGAAAATTAATTATATCAATGAAGAAGATTTTGTTTTTGATGGTGGCTATGTTTGCTGTGATGGCAATGGAGGCTGCTGTGGTAAAAGGAAAAATTGTAGATGCAGGAGGCTCTGCATTGGATTTCGTAAATGTTGTGGTTATATCGAAGTCGGATAATGGTGCTGTGTATGGTGCTATTTCTGATGAGAAGGGACATTTTGCTGTAGAAGGTGTGCCTGCTGGTGATTATTGGTTTGAAGTTAAGTTTGTTGGTTATCAATCTGTTAAAAAAGAGGTAACTATCAAGTCGTTGAATGAAGAAGTTAAGATAGGGCAAATTGTATTGAGAGAGGATGCGAAATTGTTGGGTGAGGTGGAAGTCGTAGGTCAGGCTTCGCAAATGCGTTTTGACATAGACAAAAAAGTATTTAATGTGGACCAAAACTTGGCTGCATCTGGAGCCTCTGCATCTGAGATGTTGCAAGGTATTCCGTCGGTCGATGTTGATAATGAGGGTAATGTGTCGTTGCGTAATTCATCGAGCGTTGAGGTGTGGATTAATGGCAAACCAAGTGGTTTGACTGAAGAAAATCGTGCGCAAATCCTCGAACAAATGCCTGCGGGTAGTATTGAGGCTGTGGAAATTATCACTAATCCATCTGCGAAATTTAATCCTGAGGGAACTGCTGGTATTATCAACTTGGTAATGAAAAAAGACCGTAAAGCAGGATATTATGGCTCGGTGTCGGGTGGTGGTATGTACAATATTGGCTCACCAGCTCCTGGTGCGAATCTTGGTGCTAACTTTAATTACAACAGTGGTTTGGTCGATTTTTATGTGAACTTTGGTGTACGCTATATGAATCACGAGTCGAATAACTATACTGACCGTTATTCGTTTGAACGTTTGCCAATGGATTCTTACACTGATGTGCGTGAGCAATGGGGAGATACACTCTTTCATTTGAATACATTGTCGGCTAATCGCAGTCAATTCTTGGGCTTGTTTGGTCGTATGGGTGCCGATTTTCATATCACGAAAAAAAGTACAATTGGTATTTCGGTTATGGGGCATGGAGGAACGAATAATTCGAAAAACTTGAATACATATACACGTGAGGATTGGGCTACTATGGACACAATCATTTATGAAAGAGAAAATCAACAAGGTGGTATGCGTCCATCGTATAGTGTATCGTTGGATTATGCGTATGAGATTGACCCTAAAGGCTCGGAGGTGCGTACAAGTATAGAGTATTCTGGTCATAATCGTTCTGGCGATTATATATATAAGCAGAGAGCTTTGCAAGGATATAGTCCAGAATATACGCAAATTCAACGCCAGAATGGTCATAACCAAAATGTAAACTATAAGTTGGATTATACACAGAAGATTGGTCAGACTCAGAAGGTTGAGGCTGGACTTTATGGTTCTTGGCAACAAAGATTGGCGCCTTCGCGTGCATGGAATCTGCTTGATGGGGAGGAAGGTCTTGATGGTAGTACGATATATAATAGTGTTTTGATTCAGTTCAATGATTTCAACTACGAAGAGTGGATTGCTGCTATGTATGCTACTTATGGTGCGAAATTCGGCCCATTCAGTATGTCGGTTGGTTTGCGTGGCGAATATACAAATACGTTTGTGCGTACGCGCGATGTAGAGGAAGAATCGGCATGGGAAGAGAGTCGTAGAGGCTATTTCCAAGTTTATCCAACAGCCTTTTTGTCTTACGCATTCCCTAATAATCATGAGTTACAAGCTAACTATACACGTCGTATCAATCGTCCGCGTGGTCGTCAAATCAATTCATTCCGCGATATGAGTGACTCTACAAATATTTCGTTCGGTAATCCATTGTTGGACCCAGAAATATCGAGTGCGGTAGAGTTGAACTATTTGAAAACATGGGATAATCATGCTATTTCGGCAGGTTTGTATTATAGATTTTCCGATAATGCGATAGAGCGTGTGCGTTATTTGGATAATAATGTAATGTTCTCTACATTCGAGAACGTGTCGCTTCGTCAGAGTGCAGGTCTTGAGATTGTGGCTAAAAATAAAGTAACTAAGTGGTTGAACCTCACCACAACAGTGAACTGCTACTATGCTGCAATGGATAGTGTCTTCTATGATACTGATTTGGATGGGGAGTTAGATTTGCTCTATCCATTCCAACAAAGTTTCTCATGGAATGCGCGTTTGATGGCGAATTTCTTGATACCAATGGGCTGGTCTGCTCAGTTGACAGGTATGTATCGTTCTGCCGATGTGGTGGCACAAGGTAAGATGAATTCGCAATATGTAGTTGACCTTGGCGTGCGTAAGAGCTTCTTGGACCGTAAGTTGAATTTGGCATTGTCTATTCGCGACTTGTTGAATTCGCGCCGTTGGGCAAGTACTACTTGGGGCGACAACTTCTGGCAATACTCATCTCACGAGCCACGCGGCACAATGTTCTCAGTGACATTGACATATAACTTTGGTAATATGCGTGCTAAAAAACAACGTCCACAATCAGGCGGTATGGATATGGGAGGCGAAGGTATGGACGAAGGTATGGATTTTTGATGATTTGTAAATGTTTGTGATATAGGCTGTAAAGATTTTTTTACAGCCTTTTTGTTATATAGGGCGAGTGTGGGTAGAGCAGTTTTTGTTTCTTTTATAAAAAAAGAGTGTGTTAAAAAACTAACACACTCTTTTTTGTTTATGTAATCTGTATGATTTTATTTTTGCTCTCGTTGAGTTGCCATTTTAGCCAATTCTTTTGTATAGACTTTAGCTGCAGTGGCTTTGTCGATGCGAGTAACTGGACCGCTGATACAACCATTTTCGCAAGCCATAACTTCGATGAATTGGTTAGGGCATTTGCCAGATTTAGCATATGCACGGAGGAGACCGATGTTTTTCTTGTTGAGGTTGCTGAGGAGAAGAGCATTAACTTCAGGACCACCGAGGTGCTCAACAACAGCTTTAGTTACACCGCCAGTAGAACCGTAACCGTGAGAAGAGAGGTAAGCTTCTTTGTCGATTTGGAATGGAGCAACTTGTTCGAGGTTGATTTCCATACCGTCGAGGATAGAGCCGAGTTCTTCGAATGTCATTACGAAATCGACGTTTTCGCTATATTCAGCTTCTTTGCGTTTTGCGATACATGGGCCAATGAATACTGTTTTGCAATCAGGGTATTTTTCTTTTGCAATCTCAGCAGTGTAGCGCATTGGAGA
>JAFYMM010000286.1 GCA_017550055.1 Paludibacteraceae bacterium | reverse complement strand
ATGAGGCGGTGAGTGCGGTAAAGGTGAGAGATGTTTCTATTGAAGAGTGTCCTGAGAGACGATATGGTTGGATTGTGAAGTTGCGTCGCATAGGCAAGGATGGACGTAGATTTAATATTTATAAGTTGCGCACGATGTATCCGTATGCGGAGTATTTACAGAAGTGGATGTATGAGCAACATAATCTAGATAAGCAGGGAAAGATAGCAAATGATTTTCGTATAACACGAGTGGGGCGATGGTTGCGTAGGTGGTGGATTGATGAGTTGCCGAACCTCTGGAATTTGCTACGGGGCGAGATGAAATTGGTTGGGGTGCGGCCGTTGTCGGAACATTACTATTCGCTTTATCGGCCAGAGGTGCAGGAGGCACGTGTGAAGTATAAGCCAGGACTGTTGCCTCCGTTTTATGTGGATAAGCCATCGACATTGGAGGAGATACAAGAGTCGGAGATGAGATATATAGAGGCATGTGATAAGGATGGAGTGAGAAGGACCGATTGGCACTACTTCTGGAAAGTGTTTATAAATTAAGAAGACTAAAAGAAGACAGAATAACATAAAAACATAAACTTTAATTTTATTTGTCTTTTTTCAAGATATAATAATATGATAAGATAAATTATGTTCTTCTGTTCTTTTGTCTTTAAAAAATATATTATGAAAAAAATTGAAATGGTTGACTTACGTAGTCAATATTTGAAAATAAAAGAAGCGGTGGATGCTGGGATTCAGGAGGTGATTGATACTACTCAGTTTGTGAAGGGTGGTAAGGTGAAGGAGTTTGAACAGCAGTTGGCGCAATATCTCGGTGTGAAACACGTTATAGCTGTGGGTAATGGTACTGACGCATTGCAGATTGCGTTGATGGCATTGGGATTGAAGCCAGGCGATGAGGTGATTACGCCTACATTCACATTTATTGCTACGGCTGAGGTGGTGGCTTTGTTGGGTTTGACGCCTGTGGTGGTGGATGTGGACTACGACACGATGTGTGTGACGCCAGAGGCGATTGAGCGAGCGATTACGCCACGCACTAAGGCTATAGTGCCAGTGCATCTGTTTGGACAGAATGCAGATATGGAGGGTATATTGGCTGTGGCGCGTAAATATAATTTGTTTGTGGTTGAAGATTCGTGTCAGTCGATGGGGTCGAGATATACTTTCTCGGATGGTCGTGTGGCGGCGAGTGGCTCGATGGGTGACGTTGGGTGCACTTCGTTCTTCCCATCGAAGAACCTTGGTTGCTATGGCGATGGTGGGGCATTGTTTACGAATGATGATGAGTTGGCACAAAAGATACGTGTGATAGCAAATCATGGTATGGAGGTGAGGTATCATCATGATGTGGTGGGCGTGAATAGCCGATTGGATTCGATACAGGCGGCGGTGTTGTTGGCAAAGTTGCCTCATCTCGATGAGTATATTGAGGCACGACAAAGGGCTGCGGCTTATTATACTGAGGCATTGAATGGAGATAAGCGTTTTATTGTGCCAAAGGTT
>JAFYMM010000285.1 GCA_017550055.1 Paludibacteraceae bacterium | reverse complement strand
GCTGCACCTCGGCATAACACAAGCAAGCTTGGTTCTGCGCTCGGTTTGCTACATTTTTGCAAAGTTCGGTTGTTTTTTCCTAAAAACATTGTCATTGAATCTAAAAAAGTAGATATTGCACTTTGCAACTTTTGCAAGTGTAAGGTGTAAAGATGGCTGTTTTCTAAGGAGCAGTATGCTTGAGCCTTGCTAAAGGGTAGGGTGTGTATCCTATAGCGCAAGTTCTATAGTGTCCATAAAAAAGCAGACACCCAACAAGTGGGTGTCTGCTGATTTTTTAATCGTATTTATTCTATTTTTCTAAATGTTATGACAATATCAGAAAATTCATCATTTAAAATCAATTCATTATTATTTAATGAATAAGCATAGAAGCTTCCTCCGAAACCACTCATAAGTCCACTATATTCATTATCTATATATTTTGGAAACCAAAATTTAATTGTATAATATGCCTCATTTGTTTTATTATTATACTCTTTAGAAATAGGAGTTAGTACTTTATCTTCGATGAGACCTGCATTTTTTTTGCTTATGGTTGCACTATAAGGTGTCATTGTGTGTCTAAAATATATTCCTTTTTCATCGCCTTTTTGTATGTTAGGAATACTTGTTCCACTTAGAAGTATAAAATCATTAATTTTGAATTCGATAATTGAATTTTCTAATGTATCAGTGATATATTTATTTTTGTTACCAGCAGTCTCGGTTGAAATCCATTCGTATTTACCTAAAAGACCTTTTATTTCTAATTTTGAACTTGAATTTGCATTCATTGAGTCAACAATGAGGGATAAATCAGGTCGCCATAGAAATTCGCGTGTAGTATATGTTTCGTGAAGGCGATTGTAGTAAGTTAATATGAGTTTTTCATCTTTAACGACTTCATATTTGTATTTTATATAACCAAAGTCAGAATTATCTGTGTATTCATCTTTGCCATGGTATATTATGAGAGAATCTTCTGAAATGAATTTACTATTTTCTGCGCTTATGTGGTAAATTAATGTATCTATAATTGTTTGGTCGGTATATGGATGATTAGTTGTAAACGCCCAAATACCATAGACATCTTGATTGACATAATCAACATCTTTTTGTGGATTGCATGCAACAAAAACGGATGCAATAATTGCAAATAATAAAATTGACTTTTTCATAATTATATAATTTTTAGTTAATAATGATTTGTTTGATATTATGGTTTAATTGTTTTGTGTTGGGTTTTCGCAGACTAGGCGGACTGCATGTCCGTAATGTGGATTGTTTCCTGATGTTAGAGTTAAATAGTTGGAATAGAAATAGAGGTATCGGGGATTGTTTTGTTTTGGGCAAGAGGAGGTCCAATATGCACCTGTGATATTGAGATTGTTAAATTCTACCCCCTTTCTGAAACCACATGCGGGAAGGAATACTGCTCCTGCAAGTTGCATTTTGTGCCATTTGCTTGAATTGAAATAATTTTTGATTTTAAAATAGTCTATTCCAAACGCATCGCCTACTCCGGATTGAAAAGTAATATCTGAGGGCGAGACCCAATTGTCAGGTAGAAAAACGATGCCATTTGTGCCATTGATGGAGGCGACACCATATAGTTTTTCTGCGTTTTTTCGTTGATATATTAAATAGAGCCATTCGTCTTGCGATAGAGTTCTCCATAGGCTGTCTTGGCTCCCACCGTTTTCGATTGCGTTGTAAATGCCCCAATCATAATTTGTGCTATCTATGCTGAAATCTAATTCTATCTCGATAGTGTCGTTTTTTATAGTATCTAAGAAAAATAGAGAAAAACCATAGCCATAAGGATTGTCGGGGCAAGAGGTATTGTATTGGTCGCTCGTTGACCAAGGTTGAAAATTGACCGCTAATGAGTCGAGGGTAGTGTTGTCGAATCCAGATGTAGCCCAGCCGAATAAATCAATGTTTTCGTTATGTTTTGAGTTTTTGAGTGTATAAAAGTTGTCTTCAATTATGTCTGTTTGGTGTTCTGCAAATCGCCAAGAGTTTGTTGATACATGATATTGTAGATTGCCTTGAGAAAAATGGATTGTTGTGCTATCAGATACTGAAAATACTCCAGGTAATATGCCATTTTCGACTTTAAATTCATATTCTTTATCGTCTTCAGGTGGTTTGGTTTCAGTTCGAGTTTCACAAGAGCAGAATAATAAAGTCGAGACAATGGATATTAAACTTGCTTTTTTCATATTATATTTTAGTTATATATATTTTCGGTTTTGGTTTTTATTTGCATATTTAACGAAATTTAAGATGGTTTATTGTGTGTTGAACTTTATAATTTCTTTTTGTAGTGAATTGAAGTGCCTTGTATGAAAATTATTTTTTTGGAAGTAATGTTTTTTGGTGAGGGGATAAAAAAAGATGGTGTGTCAAAACTCATTTTTGAAAAAGATAAACTTACAATTTGAAACTAAACAACCCCAAAGACTAAAAAAAGGTCGTATCATCGCTCAATATAGAGCTTGATACGACCCTTTTTTTAGTGTTATAGTTACAATCTGTAACTTTTGTGAGTGGTCATTTTAGTTTTAATACACAACCTTTTTTATTTGTTTTTTAATTAATTATAATGCGAATTTATAAGTATATCCGTTTTCAAAAATAATAAAATATAAACCATT
>JAFYMM010000284.1 GCA_017550055.1 Paludibacteraceae bacterium | reverse complement strand
GAGGATGGAATTATTGATGTGTGTCGTGAGGAGAAAGGTGGTGGTCCGATAAAGATTAGCAATTCGGTAACAAAGACGCTTAATCATCAAGTGCGTGTGGAAGAGGATGCGATTATGGTGGCAACGAAAACGGCGTTGTTGGATGACCCACATTTGACTGTAACGAAGTGGACAGGCAAGAATCCTGTGAGGGTGTTGTTGGATAGGTCGTTGAGAGTGCCTGCTGATTATAGGATTTTTGATAGTGCTGCTAAAACAATTGTTTTTACTAATGCACAATGCACAATGCACAATGCACAGTTTGGTGATAATGTTGAGTTTGTTGGGGTGGAGTTTGATGATAAGTTGGTGCAAAGTATTATGGATGAGTTGTATAAGCGTGGTATTATGTCGATTATTATAGAAGGTGGGGCGCAGTGGTTGCAGACGGTGATTGATTCGGGATTGTGGGATGAGGCGAGAGTTGAGCGTGGCCCACATTCTATTCAATGCATAATGCATAATGCAAAATGCACAATTGAAGAAGCACAAAAACTTTCACGCAATGGGGTGAGGGCTCCGAAGTTAGATTCTGTTTCTCAGACATAATGACATAAAGACAAATTGTTTTCACATACGCTTTGCTACACCTATGGTGTATCTTGGCGGAAGAATGACAGACCTGTTGGATTTTGAAAGATGGCTTTATTTTGGCAAATATTGTATTATTCATTTACGGCGTTGTATGTTTATGCGGCGTTGGTGGTGTTGACGGTTATTTTGCTGGAAAATCGTAATCCTGTGAAGACGCTTGGGTGGATTATGATTATGATTCTGTTTCCGATTGTGGGTATTGTTTTGTATGTTTTTTTAGGAAAGAATTTTAGACGTAAGAAGATAATCAATAATAAGTTGCGTTTCCCAGATTTTAATGTTTCGTCTCGTTATTCGTATGAGCCAGAGAGATTTGCTAAGGTTGCAAATTTGCTGACAGAGACGAATGGTGTGCGAGTGTCGGATGGAAATAAGGTGGAGGTGTTTACGACTGGGGCTGACGCTTTTAAGTCGCTTTACAATGACATTGAGAGCGCAAAGGAGCATATTCATGTTGAGTTCTATATTATTGAAAATGATAAGCTTGGAAATAGATTTAGGGAGTTGTTGGAGCGTAAGGCAAGAGAGGGTGTGAGGGTGAGGATAATTTATGATTATCTTGGTGGGTGGAAATTGCCGATTGCTTGGAGGATGTCGTTGAAGGAGGCCGGAGCGTTTATCAATCCGTTTTTGGCTGCCGATAATTTCTTTAGATTTACGTTGTTGAATTATAGAAATCATCGGAAATTGGTGGTTGTGGATGGTCGTGTGGCTTATACTGGTGGAATGAATTTGGCAGAGCGTTATAGGATTGGGAATGATTTGGGATTGTGGCGAGATACGTTTGTGAGGGTTGAGGGTCCTGCAGTACATTCGATGCAATATTCGTTTTTGGTGGACTGGAGTTTTGTTGATGGTAAGGTTGTTACGGATAAAAAATATTATCCTGAAGTGTCTTATTTTGAGGATGGAGAGAGCGTGCAGGTGGTTACGTCGGGACCAGATTCGGATTGGAGTAGTATAATGCAAGGAGTGGTGTCGGCGATATCGAAGGCAGAGAAGGAGATTTTGATTCATACGCCATATTATATGCCTCCAGAGGCGGTAACAAATGCGTTGGAAGCAGCTGCGTTGTCGGGCGTGAGGGTGAGAGTGATGATTCCTGAGCGTAATGATTCGAGGATTGTGGCTGCAGCGGGGCGTAGTTATATCGAGGCTTTGTTGAGAGCTGGAGTTGAGGTGTATTATTATCGACATAATTTTTTGCATTCGAAGGCTATTGTGGTGGATGGTTATTTGTCGATAGTTGGTACGGCGAATATGGATACTCGCTCGTATGAGCAGAATTTTGAGATTGCGGCATTTGTGTATGGCGAGAAGACGGCGAAGTGTTTGGTAGAGGGATTTGAGAGGGATATGGAGTCGTCGCGTCAGTTGAATGTGAATCTTTGGCATCATAGGAAGTGGTATAAGCGTTGCGTGGAGTCGTTGGCGAGGTTGATTTCTCCACTTTTGTAGAGGGGGGGGCTTATTGTATTTTAGAGGGTATGGTGAAGGTATGGTTATCCTATGATGAAGGTTGCTTGAAGGTTGCTGTATAGTACGTTTAATTGGGGGTGGGGTTATTGTATTTTTTTGTAGATTTTTTTGACTAAAATATGAGCAAAATAGGTTTAATAATTTCGCGTGAATATCGCAACAGAGTGGCGAAAAAGTCGTTTTTGTTGATGACTTTTTTGACTCCGGTGCTGATGGCTGCGTTGTTTGTTGTGCCTATTTGGTTGGCGTCAATTAAGGATGACGAAGAGAGAGTGGTGGCTGTGGTTGATCAGACGGGATTGTATGTGGATTTTTTTGAGGATTTGTGGTGCGAGGATTGTAGTTTTGAGGTGGTGGATGAGGCCCCTGAATTGTCTTTGGATAATTCGATTTTTCCGGAGAAGTCGGATTATATTGCTTTTGTGATAATAGACGATGACTTGTCGGTGAATAGGAATGCTATGACGATTTATAGTCAAAAACAGTTTCCGAGTAGTATTCGTAGATTTATGGAGTCGTCGTTGGAGGATTATATAGAGGCTCAGACGTTGGCATCGTATAATATTCCGAAATTGGAGGAGATGATAGAGGATGCAAAGGTGAATGTGAAGGCTACGACGTATAAGATGAGTGAAGAGGGAGTTACGACATCGGATTCGGATATTGCGTCGATAGTGGGTATAGTGGCGACGATGTTGATATATATGTTTATTTTTGTGAGTGGGTCGCAGGTGATGAATTCGGTGGTGCAAGAGAAGGTGAATAGGATTGTGGAGGTGATGGTGTGTTCGGTGCGACCATGGGAGTTGATGTGGGGTAAGATAATAGCAGTAGGACTTACTTGTTTGACACAGATGGCATTGTGGGCTGTGTTGACTATGATGATAGTGGGAGTGGCAATGGGTGTGATGGGGATTGATATGCTGGAATTGCAAGAAACTCAGGCAACGGGGATGGCAATGGAAATGCAAAATATGTCGTTGATGGGAATGCAGTTGGATGTGCTTGGTTCTATAAATTGGGGATTTGTGGTAGTGATGTTTTTGGTCTATTTCGCAGGCGGATATTTGTTGTATTCATCGATGTTTGCGGCAATAGGGGCATCGGTAGATAATGAGTCGGATACAAGTCAGTTTATGACTCCAATTACGTTGGTGGTGTTGTTTGCATTGTATGCCGGGATGTATAGTGCAGAGAATCCAGATGGTCCGTTAGCGTTTTGGTGCTCGATAATACCATTTACATCGCCAATAGTGATGATGGTGAGGGTGCCATTTGATGTGCCTGTGTGGCAATTGGTGTTGTCGCTTGGGGTATTGGCATTGACAATAATTGGGACAATATGGCTTTCGGCGAAAATATATAGAGTTGGAATATTGATGTATGGCAAAAAGCCTACATTGAAAGAACTTTTAAAGTGGTTGAGATATTAATAATTATGAATTGTGCATTATGAATTATGAATTGAAAATAGGTGTTTCATCGGGTTGGTGGGAAGAGGCACATAGATTGGTGCCTGCATACGTGCAATGTATAATAGATGCAGGAGCAACGCCAGTAGTGTTTCCTGT
>JAFYMM010000283.1 GCA_017550055.1 Paludibacteraceae bacterium | reverse complement strand
TACCACCATTTAGCGATATTATCGAACCAAGGGTGAGAAGAATGAGTCAACTCATCAGCTTTTTTATCAGAATAGATAGCAAATTCATTCCATTGACGATAGTCGCAAGTTCCACGTTGGTCACGGATGCAACAATAGATTGAATAAGGTTTCAACCAATGTTTATTATCTTCAAAGAATTGTTTAAAGTCTTCTGACGCAAGGAATTTATCTTTATTATGTTTATATGCAGCCTCAATATAGCGAAGTTTAAAGTTCACCACATTCAAGAAATCCATACGTTCTTCTGCATTATAGATAGGTTGCAATTTTTTATATTCCTCAACGATAGCATCTTTTTTAGGCATTGTCAATTTCGACAAATCAAGGAACAAAGGATTTAATGCGAATGCCGAAATTGCAGCGTATGGCAACACATCAGCCTCAGTATGAGTACCAATAGTATCGTTCAAAGGCAACACTTGAATAAGTTTCAAGCCCACCTTCGCAGCCCAATCGACCATAAGTTTAAGGTCAGAGAAGTCGCCACAACCGAACGAATTTTTAGAGCGGAGCGAGAATACAGGGATACCCACACCCGCGCCATGCCAAGTATTAGTGTCGAAGCGAGCGAACGTATCGTTCACAATCACCATACGTTTGCCACTTTCAGGAGGCACGATACGGTCTTGACCATATTCGAAACGGATGAAACAATTATTTTCGGTATTATAAACGCCATATTTGTAGTGAATATCCGATGTAGCCTTGCTCAAATCGAGGTTGATAGTCCACATAGGGTACTCTTTGTTCGACAACAACAACGGTTTATCCACCGACCATGCACCCAACGCCTCGCAGTCGCCCACAATACAAAGTGCTTCATTTTTAGCCAAAAGCGGAGCCTTCACTCTAAGAGTGTGAGTATAAGCCTTATCGTTATTACCAGAGCAAGGAGTATAATTTTCTTTTAGGAGCACATCCACAAACGGAGCAGTCATAAACGTATTTTCCACAGCCGACACACTATTCCAAGCATCAATCAACAACACAGTGTCTATGCCCGTTTTCGTTGCCACAGTGCGAGGAGCGCCCCACTCTTTCGTCATTGTGCCCTCGTTATGATTTTTCAACACATACTGATACTCCAATTTTTTAGCCTTCGTAGCCGGAATCTCAAGTTCGAGCCACCACTCCTCTCCTTGTGAGAAATTCATAGCAAGTGCTTTAGCCACATCGTTATCCCCAAGTTCTGGAATATTACCCACAACATAAAGTTGTTCACCCCACTCAGTGCGATAATTAATTCTAAATAAAAGTTTCATATAATTATAATTTTGTTATTATTCTAATTGGCAAAGTTACGATTTATTTTTGAAACAAACAAAGAAATACCACAAAAAAAAATAGTATGCAACACACTACATTCTATCAACCATTAATTAAAAGGCAAAAAAAAAGTCCCACAAATGACACAAATAATCACAAATAAAAGAGATTTGTAAAAATTTGTGCAATTTGTGGGACTACATTGCACCTATTATAATTTGAAGTTCAAGCCAAAGAAATAAGTTCTTGGAAGTGATGGACCATAGATGTAGCCTGCATCGCGGTCAATACCTTGGTCGATGTCGCGTTGGAATGAGTCGAAGATGTTCTTAACTCCGGCATTAATTTCCAATGAGTAGAGGCGATACAAAGGTATTTCATATGCGAGCTTGATGCCCATATCGAAGAATGTTGGCGATGTTACCTCCTCATCTCTATCAACATAACC
>JAFYMM010000282.1 GCA_017550055.1 Paludibacteraceae bacterium | reverse complement strand
GATATTGCTATTGAAGCAATTGTTGGTCCTGAGTTTGTTACAGGTAGTACACGTTTGAAATCGGGTACAGCTCAAAAACTTATTCTTAACATGATTACTACGACTACGATGATTCAGTTGGGTCGTGTGAAGGGTAATAAGATGGTGAATATGCAATTGTCGAATGCGAAATTGGTTGACCGAGGCACTCGTATGATTGTAGAAGAGTTGGGCTTGCCATACGATCAAGCGAAGAATCTTTTGTTGATGCATGGCGAGGTGAAAGCAGCTATTGACGCGTATAATAATAACTAATCTTAAATATAATCCTATGAAAAAAATCTCCTTAATCATCGCAGTGTTGTGTATGATGGTCCAATTTGGATTTGCACAAACGCTGACAGTAACAGGTGTTGTTACTTCAAAAGATGATGGGCAACCAGTAATTGGTGCATCAATTCTTGTGAAGGGCACAACAAATGGTACAATTACCGACTTCGATGGTAATTATTCTATCAATGTTGCAAAAGGTGAGACATTGGTAGTGTCGTATGTTGGTATGAAGACACAAGAAATTGTAGTTAAGAATGCAATGCAAAACATTGTTCTTGTTACAGATTCAGAGGTATTGGAAGAGGTTGTTGTAACAGCGATGGGTGTTGTACAAGAGAAAAAACGTTTGAACTTCGCAGTGCAAAATGTTGGTTCGGATGATTTGACAGAAAGCAAATCGGCTAACGTGTTGAATGCGTTGCAAGGACGTGTGGCAGGTGTGAACGTAACAACTGGTGGTGGTTCGCCTAACTCTGGTTCGCAACTTATTCTTCGTGGTGTAACATCTATTTCGGGTGGTAATGAGCCACTTATCGTATTGGATGGTATGCCATTGACAGGCGGTGTTGGAGACTTGAACCCTAACGATATTGAAAGTATTACAGTGTTGAAAGGTGCAGCAGCATCGGCACTTTATGGACAAGAGGCAGCATCAGGTGTTTTGATGATTACAACAAAACAAGTGAATGCTGGTAAATTGGTTACAACATTTAATGCAAGTGTTCAATTCGATACTCCAGCCAATTTGATTGAGGTGCAACAAAAATATTTGCCAGGTTCGAGTGGCTTCTATCGTGAACAAACTAAAAACGGTTGGGGCCCAATGGTTCAAGAGGGTGATGTGTTGTATAACAACGTGAGAAACTTCTTCAACGATTATGGATTCTACCATAAATATGACTTGTCTCTTTCTGGCGGTAGCGAGAAATTTCAAGCATTGGCATCGGCATCATTTTCAAATAACGATGGTATTGTGCCAAATGACTATTTGCAAAAAGTGACAGCATTGATGAAAGCTACATATACACCTAATAAATATATAAAAGCAGGTGTTAATGCAAATATTACATATAATAAATCGCGTGGTGCGGGTAGTATTTCTGGTATCTATTCTTGGCCTATCAACGATGATATCACAAACTATAAAACTGAATCGGGCGATATTCGTTTCTTGTATTTTGCAGAAGACAAAGAAAATTCGCCATATAGCCCATTGTGGAGTCGCTATATGGACGAAGGTGCTAATTTGAGCACACGTACAATCCTTTCGGGTTTCATTACAGCAACACCAGTGAAGGGGTTGAACCTTACAGCTCGCGTGAGCATGGACCAAAATAATTATTCATACGATGGTTATGCAGTTCCACGCTTCAGCGACACTAATTTTGTGCCAGATTCACAAAAAACAGAAGATTTGGAGACATTCTTGACTCACCAATATTTGACAGAGAGTCAAGTTGCTTCAGCTAATTCATCTTCATTTGGTTCGTATAGCAATAGCTCGTCTTTGAGCCGTTTGTTGACAGCTAATTTTAATGCAAGTTATCATGTTGATCTTCCAAGTGATTTTGCTGTGGATGTGATGGTTGGTGCAGAAGCAAAACAACGTACAGGTTTGTCGAATAGTATTGCAGGTTACAATTTTATTGTACCAGGCGTTTATAGTATGGCAAACGTATCAGAAATCAAAGGTACAGATGACGTGAGTGTAACACACAGCAAACGTCGTTGGGCAGGTGTGTTTGGTGAAATTCGTGCAGACTATAAAGGTTTGGCATCGTTGTCAGTAACAGGACGTTGGGACTGGACATCAACACTTCTTTATGAATATTCGCCATATTTCTATCCATCAATCACTGGTGGTGTTACATTGTCGGAATTGATTCCTGGTATGACAGAGACTAAGAATGATTGGTTCTCATATTTGAAACTTCGTGGTAACTGGGCGATGGTAGGTAAAGATGCTCCTGCTTATTTGTTCGACCGTCGTTTCGGTCAATATCCAACATTGCCTGATGGTGGTTATTCTTATAATCCATCATTCTCAACAGGCTTTAATTTGATTCCAGAGATGTCATCTTCTTGGGAGGTTGGTCTTGATATTCGTTTCTTTGCAGGTCGTACACGTTTGGATGTGGCTTATTATTCAATCCAAACAAACAACCAAATCGTTACAGTACGTGTGCCTTATACATCAGGTTATGTACTCCAAACACGTAACGAAGGTTCTGTTAAGAACCATGGTGTTGAAATCTCTTTGGAACAAGATATCATTAAAAATAGCGATTGGACATGGACAGCAGCATTCAACCTTGGTTTGAACCGTGGTGTAGTTGTTGACCTTCCAGATGATGTAGATTTTATCCAAGGTACACAATATGGCGATATCTTCCCAGTTGCGTATAAAGGAGCTTCAACAACAGCATTGTGTGGTTCGGATTATCTCCGCACAGAAGATGGCAAAGTGATTTGTGATGAAAATGGTTATCCACAAATCGACCCTCGTAAAATGGTGTTGATTGGTAATCGTGAACCTATATTCATGTCAGGTCTCAGCACAACAGTGAAATATAAAGGTTGGACTTTGAGCGCATTGTTCGAAGGACGTCTTGGTGGTGATGTTGTTAACATGACAGGTCGTGGTTTGTGGTCAAATGGTATGCACCCAGCACTTGAGCATTATCGTGGTCGTCAAGTGGTATGGGATGGTGTAGTTCAAACAGGAATAGATGCTAATGGCAATCCAATTTACGAACAAAACACAACACCAATCGTGCTTGATGCAACAACAATTTCAGAGCGTTATATGGTATCGTCTAACTTCCTTGAAGATGGTTCATATATCCGTTTGCAATATGTGACATTGGGTTATGACTTCTCATCATTGCTCAAACGAGTGAAAGGTATCGAAGGTATTAAACTTTCGTTCACAGGCAACAACTTGTTCCTCCTTTCTCGTTACACAGGTTCTGACCCACAAGCCAATGCAAGTGTAGGTGCTTCTGGTACAGGTTCGGCTGGTATTGATAACTATGCAGTTCCTTCAACTCGTAGTTATAATGTTTCATTCCAATTAACATTCTAAAAATTTGATAGTATGAAAAAGGTATTATATATAGCATTGGCGTCATTGATATTGATGACTACAATGAATAGTTGTGAGGAGTGGTTGGATGTAAACACATCGCCAGACCAACCAACTTCTGTTACATGTGATGTTGTATTGCCAGCTTTGCTTTTCTACTCAACTCAAAATGTTTATGACTGCGCTGAGTATGGTATTTACATTGCACAATCGTTGACAACAACAGGTAAAGCATCTACATCTTCTTATCCTTATAAAAATGGATGGGGCGGATGGCTTACTGCCAATCGTCACCCACAATGGCGTCGTTGCTACATCGACGTAGGTGTAAACTCAACATATCTTATCGAAGATGCAGAGAAGAAAAATGCTCGCAATTATATCCTTATTGCGAAAACACTTCGTCTTCACTCATTGCTTTTGACAACTGACTTGTTCGGTGATATTCCAGTGCGTGAAACATTTGCTTATGCTGCGTCAGTTGAAGACCGTGCAGGTTCGCCTAAATATGACCACCAAAGTTATGTATATCAATATATTCAATCAGAATTGGAAGATTTGATTGAATTGTATGAAGACCCAGAATGGATTAACTGTCCAACAAATGGTGTTATTGATGTGAAACAAGATCGTATGTTTGCTGGTGACCTTGGTAAATGGCGTGCATTCACAAAAGCACTTTATGCTCGCGTGATGCTTCGTCAAATTCCTAACCAAGACCTTAGCAAATGTCAAGCTGTAATCGATGCAGTAGATGCAGCATTGAACGACCCATCATGGGCAGAACCAATTTATAAATTTGATGGTGGTACAGCAGAACAATGCTGTATGTGGGGACCAACACAACCAAAAATGAACCTCGGTTGGGCGCAAGCTCGTGAAAACTTGTTGACATCGGCAGTGCCTTCTGAATTTATGGCGTCTATTTTAGGTTTTTATCCAGGTGGTATCAACTTTGCTCGTTCGTTTGAAGTGATTGATAATGGCGTTGCAAAAGAGAGCGATAAAAAGAAAGTGGCAATGTATTCGCTTGACCCACGCGCCGATCGTATGATGGAACCACGTGTAAATGCCGATAAAATGAAATCACTTCGTTCGTTGAAAAGCAATATCGGTATGGATGTAATCTATGGTACAGACTATAAAGCAGACTATTTCCCTGATTTGTATTGTACTACTGATAGAACTAATCCTTACACAAAAGATGATGGTTATATCACATTCATCACAGAAGAAGAACTTTTGTTTGCTAAGGCAGAGGCTCTTTATTGGATGGGCGATAAATCTACAGCTCGTAGCGTTACTCTTGAGGCTGTTCGTGCAAGCTTCAATCGTTATACTGTATATGGTAACCTTGGTATTGTGGAGGAAGAGCGTTTGAAACTCTTCGAAGAGTTGCGTGTGCCTGCAACAGGATTTAATATCGCACATCTTATGCAACAAAAATATGTAGCAATGTATCTCCAACCAGAGCAATGGTGTGATGTTCGTCGTTATAATAATAGTTCTTCAATGAATGGTATTCAATACGATGGTGTATATGTATATGATGTGGAAAAAGTGTTTGATCAAAGTTATGGTAATGTGGCAGTAGGAAACTTTAAAAATAAAGTAGTTTTGGCTCGACCATTTAATATCTATGAACCACACTGGAATACATCTAAAGACCTTGGTACAAACTTTAAATATTCGGCAAATGCTTGGATGAATCGTGTTTCAGCTGACCCAGAGACAGAAGAAAAATATAATCGTCCTGAACTCGAACGCCTTGGTATTTATCAAAATCCAGACTGGTTGCGCAATCGTATGATTTGGCAAATGCCAGGTAATACAACAGCTATTACCAACTTTGGCGAAGGAGAATGGATGACATCAAATCCTGAAGTGTTCAAAAAATAAGTATTAACCTAATTAAACATTATTGCGATATGAAATGTAATTTGAAATATTTGATGTTTGGTTTGCTTGCCTTAGTCTTTGCAAGTTGCGACAAACACGACAATATGGATGACATTGTGCATGTGGGTGAAATGGCACCTCATGTCCATTGGACAATTCCAAACACAGTTGTCACTGCAGGGTCTGATGTAGCATTCTCTGTTCAATATTATACAACAGAAGAAGAGTATCCAATTTCTCATCTTGAGGTTTGGTATGATATTCACGAAACAGTTAGTAAAAATGTTTCAGCTCCATGGGTGGTTTCTACTCCATATACAGTAGCTTCAGAAGTGTCAAATGTACAACGTATATCTACTTGTATCAAGAAGTTTGAACATAATGAAGATAACTACAATGAGAAAGAGCGTGCCTATAAATTTGATGATGCTTTCCCTACATCTAACACTTTGGGTCGTGTAAAATGGAGTGGTGCAGAATATTCTGAAGATAAATTAGTGGCTAATTTTGGTGAAAATTTCGCTCAAAATTTCAAAGATAGTCTTTATAATTATCTCATCTCTAATCCAGATGCAGCATATAAAGATTTTGCTAAACTTGTTTCGACTGACTCTATTTGGAATGCTACATTGTTTGCTCCATATAAGACTACTTCGTTTGATGAAAACTCACAAACCAACTATGACCATTTTGTGAACCACGAAATTCCTGCTCCGCTTGATTCTTTGTTCCAAGCACTTTCGTTTGACCAAATTATCGATGACGGTAAAGGTAATTTGAATATTTCTTATTCACGTGGTTATCTTATCAATGCCCAACTTAAATGTTTGGATACAAAAGGTACAGCAGGTTTAACAAAACTTACAACTATAAATCTTAACTAATAAGCACTATGAAAAATTTGTTTAAACTCTTATTATTGTGCTTGTTCACAATTAACTTTACAGCATGTAAAGACCATATCCCAGAGGTAGAGGATTTACCACAAGAGAAAATCAACTTTACATATCAAGTGAGCGATGATATTTATCAACTTGACTACTATGTAGGTGCTACAATCAAATTCTATCCAACTAAGCCAGTATCTACTGCTTGTGTTTGGAATTTTGGCGATGGTAGCGAAGTGGTGGAAGGCGATACAGTTTATCACAAATTCACTACAGCAGGTAGATATGTTGTAACACTTAATGCAAATGAAGCAACAAAGGCTAATGAAATTTATATTTCAGACATTAAGCCAATTGTAACATTGATTCAAGAAGATTCACTTTGCGAAGTTATGACTTCTTATATTTCATTTGAGGTTGAACTTCCTAACCCAGATAATCTCGAAGCAGAGTATCAATGGACATTCCCAGACGGTACAACTAATGAAGCAGGTGAGGCTGTGGCTTCGTTTGTAGGTTTGCCAGAAGATTTGGGTAAAGTGAAATTTGCTAAAGTAGGCTCACAAACCGTATCGTTGCAAGTTGTACTTGGTGGTCGCAACCTTGAAGTTGTGAAAAAGAACGTACAAGTAGCACTTGATACAGTTGCACCAACTCTCTATTATGCAACAGTAGGTGGCAACATTATGGCGGTGAAAATTCCTGAAGTAGCTACTGAGGGTGTTGTTATCGAACCATACGATATGGGTGTTTCTGCTGGTCAACACATGTTCAACATCTTGTGTCATGAAAACAAACTCTATTGCCTTGATGCAGGTAAACAATATTACTATGTTAATGACGTTGATGGAGTAATGGGTGATGGTCAAATCACAATTATGGCAGCCGATGCTTCAACCATCGAAACCATGATTAGTAACGTTGGTGGTCCTGCGTTCCAAGACCCATTCTTTGGTTTCATTGAAAATGGTAATCTTTATTATTCAGACCGTAATACAGGTTTGATTACAGTGCCACTTTCTACTCGTAATGCTACATATTCAGCAGCTGCATTCCCTTATTGGTTGCAAAATAACACTCTTGGTTATTATGGCAAAGGGTTGTCTTATGGTGCCATCTCATCTAACCTTATCAAAATTGATGACACTTACTATTGGGGTAAAATTTATAATGGTATAGGTATCTGGCGATTCAAAGCAGGAGACGTTCTTGCTGCTGCCGACGACAAAGCTCCAGCTCCAGAATCGGGTGCCGTATTGGCTAATTTGGGTGGTACATCATATCCTAAATCATTCATCTACAATCCTACAACACAAGACTTCTTCTTTACTTTGTGTGGCACAGGCGAAGGTTTCTACAAATGTACAATTGCAGAACTAGAAGGTATTAAAGACACAAAAACACTTCCTGCTGCAAAACTATTTGCTGATGGCAATGGTTGTGCTCAACGCACTCCAGACGCAACAAACAAAGACTATGAAGGTACATCAAGTGAACCAGTTGGTATCACACAATTGGCTCTCGATGAAGTGACAGGTCGTGTATATTTCGCATTGCGCTCAGGCTTGTCAAGTGTGAAATCTGGTATCGTTTACTACGACCCAGCAACTGACAAACTTCACTATCTCGTAGAAGATGTTGATGCTTATGGTGTAACTATCAACACTAATCCAAGCAAATTGTTCTAATAGGACCGAAATAGGTAGTGCAAGATTGAACCCTTGCACTATCACAAATAAAAAAAACAGTGATATGAAAAAGATATTTCTAATGATATTGTGCATTGAAGTAAAGGCTCAAGATGATGTTGCTCCTAAGCGCGAATTCCGTGGTGCATGGTTGTCAACCGTGTGGGCTATCGACTGGCCAGGTAATCGTGATAACACTGCCGCTGCCGAAAAGAGCCAAAAAGCGCAAATGATAGAGATTCTTGATAGATATAAAGCGGCTAATATGAATGTCTGCTTCTTTCAAGTGCGTGGTTTTTCCGATGCTTTCTATAATTCAGAGTATGAACCATGGAGTAAATATCTTTGTGGCGAACGAGGCAAAGCCCCTAACTATGACCCATTGCAATTCGTTATTGATGAGTGTCATAAGCGTGGTATAGAGTGTCATGCTTGGATTAACCCATACCGTTATTCTACAAGTGCAGACACCTATGGCACATTGCCAACCGACTATTCTAACACTCATCCCGAATGGCTATTGGATTGTGGCGGAACAGTTGTTCTCAATCCGGGTATGCCAGAAGTGCGTCAACGTATTACCGATGTCGTTATAGATATCATTACTAAATATAATGTAGATGGTATTGTATTCGACGATTATTTCTATCCAAATGGAGGTATGACCAACGAGAAAGACCAAGAGCAATATGAGGCCTATAACCCTGATAGTCTTGAACGTGGAGATTGGCGTCGTCATCAAGTTAATCTTATGGTTAAGAGCGTGCATGATGCTATCAAGGCTCGTAAGCCATGGGTGCGTTTTGGTATTAGTCCTGCAGGTGTTGCATGTACAACTAAGGCTGTTGCAAACAAATATGGCGTAGTTCCTTGTCCTGTAAGTTCCGATTGGCAGTATAATGGAATCTATTCTGACCCTTTAGCTTGGATTTCTCAACACACAATTGACTATATTTCGCCTCAAGTCTATTGGACTATTGGTGCTCCTGCCGATTATTCTAAAATTGTGCCTTGGTGGGGTGTAGTAGTGCATAAATTTGGTCGTCATAATTATACAAGTTGCTCATTGTCTGACCTCAAACGTGAGCCTTCAAGCGCACCAGCGCAAGTAGACGAAGAATATAGCGATATTGACGAATATGATGAGGACCGCGTATTTGCTCGTATCCCAGAGCGTCAAGACGTAATGATGCGAGCATTCTATCCTCAAGAAACTGTCAACGAGATTGTTATCAATCGCGAGTCAGCCAAAGAGGACGCTCCAGGTATGGTGTTCTTCTCAACCAACAAGTTGACAACAGTTGGTTTCATCGATAAATTGACTTCAACTGTCTATACTCATTCAGCTCTACCACCTGCTGTTACTTGGTACAAGGCTGAAGATCAAGCTATGGTAACCGATTTGTCGTTGTCGGGTCAAACTCTAACATGGAGCGACGACGAACAACTTCGCGATGGTATCTATGCAATTCCTGTGGCAGAGCGCAATAACTCTCTTGCACTTACAACATCAAAATATCTTTTAGGCATGACTTACAATTTGTCTTACGAAT